>CAYSCB010000216.1:0-5464 GCA_964429335.1 uncultured Aquihabitans sp. | reverse complement strand
GGACGACCTCGCCGATCAGGTCGACGATCGAGGTGTCCGGTGTGGCCAGCTTCTCGCCGTAGCGCACGCTGCGATGCACCCAGTCGATCGGTGCCTGGTCGCCCAGTTCGGTCACGAGGTCGCGGGCATGCTTGCTGACCGGGTGGTACGGGTCGTCGTTGATCTCGCTGCCGGCGACGATCGGCATCCACTCGTCGAGCAGGTCGACGAGTGAGCGGATCATGCGGGTCTTCGCCTGGCCACGCTCTCCCAGGAAGATGATGTCGTGGCCGGCGAGGAGCGCGTTCTCGAGCTGCGGGAAGACGGTGTCCTCGTAGCCGAGCACGTGCGGGAACAGCGGGATGCCGTCGCGGATGCGCTCAGCAGCGTTGCGACGGATCTCGTGCTTGACGGGAACGGAAGTCCAGCCCGACGCACGCAGCTCGCCGAGCGTCGCCGGCAGGTCCGCCGGCGCGCTGATGCCGGACGGGTTGGCCGACCCTGCACCGGAGGACGGGACTCCGGACGAGGTGGTGCGGGTGGTGCGGCCAGCGACATCGACGGGATCGACCATGGGTCGGAGGCTACGTCGACCCCTGCTGTTCTGGCTCACCGGCCTTCGAACCCCGTGACGTCGTCAGGCCGGGGGCGTACAGTGGGGCTTCGCTTCCCCCATGAGCGGCGTCGTCACCTCGGCGGCGTCGATGATCTGAGGAAGTGGTCCGATGGCGTTGAGCGAACGGAGTCGTTCGGTCCTGTACCACGGGTTCATGTCCGTGGTGGACGACGAGCAGGCGGTGCAGGAGATGATGGCCTTCTTTCCCGCTCGTGATGTGGAGGAGCCCGTGACCCGGGACTTCCTGCACGCGGAGCTGGCGGGGCTGCGCATCGAGATGGCGGAGTTCCGCACCGACATCCGCACGGAGATGGACGCGTTCCGCACAGAGATGCGTTCGGAGATGGACGCGTTCCGCACCGAGATCCGGACGGAGATGCAGAGCGAGATCGGATCACTACGGACCGAGATGCAGAGCGAGATCGGATCACTACGGACCGAGATGCAGAGCGAGATCGGATCACTACGGACCGAGATGCATCGCCTGTTCGGATGGAACGCCGCCCTGCTCGTCTCCCTGGCGGCGGTGATCGTCGCGGCCGTACGCATCTGACCCGATCAGCCCGGGAGTGCTCGGGCGCCGCTGACGCTGCCTCCATACCCCATGGGGTACCGGGTACACTCCACGCATGGAGCTTCCCGAGGAGACAGTCGACGACCTGACCAAGCGGTTGCGGCGCGTCGAGGGTCAGGTGCGCGGCCTGCAGCAGATGCTCGCGGACGACCGCGACTGCCGCGAGATCGTCACCCAGCTCTCCGCAGCGAACAAAGCGCTCGAGCAGGTCGGGTTCCACCTGGTCGCCGCCGGGTTGACGTGGTGTCTGCAGGACCCCGAGCGGTCCGCCGCCGAGGGCTACGAGCTCGCGGATGTCCAGAAGATGTTCACCAAGCTGGCGTGATGCGCGTCGACCGCACCCACCCGGAGGCTCGTTGCGCTCCAGCCGACCCGAGAGCCGGGAGCAGGGATCGTCGGTCAGCCGCGGCGACCGAAGAACCCGCGACGGGCTCCGGCCGACGACGCGCCGGCACCGGATCCGCAGTGGCACCTGTCGGCTTCGGGTACGTGGCCCAGCACCTGCTCCACGTGGGCGCCGCACCCGGACCAGCTCGGTCGTCCGCACTTCCTGCACGTCGTCGCTCTGCACATACCCCAGAGGGTATCATGGAAATACCCGTCGGGGTATACGGGGTTGCACGCCCCCGACGGATCGACCGCATCGTTGGAGGTGCCCGATGATCTTCGAGCAGTACGAGCTCGGCTGCCTCTCGCAGTTCAGCTACCTGATCGGCGACGAGACCACCGGCCGTGCCGTCGTCGTCGACCCCCAGCGTGACGTCAGCGGCTATCTCGCCGACGCCGAACGTCACGGCCTGCGGATCGAGCGGGTGATCGAGACGCACTTCCACGCGGACTTCCTCTCCGGTCATCTCGAGCTCGCTGACGCGACGCATGCCACCATCTCCTTCGGCCCCGGCGCCGAGGCGGAGTTCCCGATCGAGAACCTGTCGGACCGCCAGCGCCTGAGCCTCGGCGAGGTGGAGCTCGAGATCCGCCACACACCGGGGCACACGCCCGAGTCGATCTCGATCGTCGTCTGGCGCAACAGCGACGACGACGCGCCGTGGGCGGTGCTCACCGGCGACGCCATGTTCATCGGCGACGTCGGCCGGCCGGACCTGTTGACCTCGATCGGTTGGACCGCTGAGGACCTGGCCCGCAAGCTCTTCCGCTCGTTGCAGGACCAGCTCCTGACGCTGCCCGACGACACGATCGTCTTCCCCTCCCACGGCGCAGGATCGGCGTGCGGCAAGAACCTGTCGACCGCAAACCGCTCGACGATCGGCGAGCAGCGCCGAACCAACCCGGCGCTGTCGCCGATGACCGAGGACGACTTCGTCGACGCCGTGACCAGCGGTCAACCGGTGGCGCCGCCGTACTTCGTGTTCGCCGCCACCACCAACCGCCGCGAGCACGACCTGCTCGACGAACAGGCGCCGCTGCCGCGGCTGTCGGTCGAGGAGGCCCTGCGACTGGTCGAGGACGGAGCTGCGCTCGTCGACGGTCGCGATCCCGAGGTGTTCGCGGTCGGCCACCTGCGCGGCGCGGTGAACGTCGGACTCGACGGCCGCTTCGCCGAGTACGCGGGTGACGTCGTCGAGCCGGGTCAGCCGATCATCGTGCTCACGGACTCGGGTCGGGAGGACGAGGCCCGGATCCGCCTGGCCCGCATCGGCTTCGACGACGTGGTCGGCACCGTTGCCGATGTCGACGCCGTGCTCGCCAGCCACCTGGGGCTCGTCGGCGTCGCCGAGCGCCTCACGGCCGAGCAGACGATGGAGCTGCTGCGCTCCGATGAGGCCGTGCAGGTCGTCGACGTCCGCAACCCCGGCGAGATCGTCGGCGGCATGCTGCCCGGTGCGGTCAAGGTCCCGCTCGCGTCGCTCCTCGAGGGCCTCGAGCAGCTGGACCCGACCCGTCGCACGATCGTGTACTGCGCCGGCGGGTACCGCTCGTCGGTCGCTGCGTCGTTGCTGCGCTCGAAGGGCTTCTCCGACGTCGCCGACCTCATCGGCGGCTACGACGCGATGGCACTCGCCCCATCGTGACGCCACGGCCCCGAACCGGCTTCCGTCTGGCCGGCCCCGGACTGGACAACGACGGCCAGATCCGCGCTGGACGGGATTCGGGATCCGGTCGACTCAGCGGTCGACGAGCACGGCCCACCCGTCCAGTTCGGCCACCCCGGCATCGGCGGGTCGCAGTCCCGTCACATCGATCGCGCGCTGGACTTGGCGCGTCGACGGGTCGGCCAGCAGACCGCTCAGGATCAGTCGACCGCCGGGAGCAACGGCCGCGGCCAGCTCCGGCCCCAGCGTCTCGATGATCGGGATCAGCAGGTTGGCGAGCACCAGGTCGAACGGACCGTGCTCGGCGGTCACCTCCGCGACGCCACGCGACGACACCTCGATCACGCGATCAGTGACGCCGTTCAACTCCGCCGTCCGTCGGGTTGTCGCGATCGCCGCTGGGTCGATATCGACCGCGACCAGCGACCCGGCGCCCAGCACCAGCGCGGCGACGCCCAGCACTCCCGTTCCGGCGCCCACGTCCAGCACCCGCGCCCCGACGAGGTCGGCGCCGAGCCGCTCGATCGCCTCGAGGCACAGCCGCGTGGTGGGGTGTGATCCGGAGCCGAACGCGTGCGCCGCGTCGAGCACCACCTCGATCGGCGGCGCAGTGTCCAGAGAGTCCGCAGGGTCCGAAGAGTCCGCAGCCGCACCCCGAACATCGGCATCGACCCATTCCGGTCGCAGCAGCAGCCGCTCTCCGACGGGTACTGCGGCCGCATGGTCCTGCCAGGAGTCCTCCCACGTCGGATCGTGCTCGAGCAGCTCGAACGGCACGTCGAGACGGTCGAGCGACTCGACGGGCAGGTCCGCCACGAGCCGAACGCGTCCCCCGTCGTCGCCGGGCATCTCGGACACCGCGGATGCTCCGAGGGAGAAGAGGCGGTCGGCCAGGAGCTCCGTCCCGGTGGCGCAGTAGGGCGTGTCGTCCGCGAGGACGGCGACCACCACACGTGCATCGGCGTCATCCGACATGTCGACACGATGCCAGCCCCTGACCGGTTCTGTTGTGCAGAACCAGAAGGATCCTTCTGGTTCTGCACAACAGAACGGGATGGGGGGGGTGAGGCGGGAGCGGCAAGGCGATCACACGAAACCGCGGCACGCGCGACCGCCTCCACCGCTTGTTTGTGAGCGCATCGCCGCCGACAGGTAGGTTCAGAGCGAACCGACTCACTGTCGGTGACCCGCCGTCCAGGAGAGCACGGCCATGACCCAGGCCATGGAACGCCGCCAAGGCGCGGACGCACCCGACGTCAACGGGAAGCACCGATCCAGCCGGAACCTGCTGATCGACTTCTGGGGTTCCGCTGTCGGCAAGAAGTGGGTGATGGCGCTCACCGGCGTCGGCCTCATGGGCTTCGTCTTCGCCCACATGTTCGGCAACATCAAGATGTTCTTCGGCCGGACGAGCTTCGACCACTACTCCGAGCAGCTCCGCTACCTGCTCTACCCGATCATCCCCCACACCTGGACGCTGTGGGCGCTGCGCATCGGGCTCATCGTCATGTTCGCCCTGCACATCATCGCCGCGGCGCAGCTCACTGCGATGAACCGTCGGTCCCGGCCGATCCGCTACCAGTCGCCGCGGGACTACATCGCCGCGAACTTCGCATCACGGACGATGCGCTGGACGGGCATCATCGTGGCGCTCTACGTCCTGTTCCACCTCGCGGACCTGACCTGGGGCTGGGCCAACCCCGACTTCGTCCGCGGCAACGCCTACGACAACCTCGTCGCCAGCCTGTCCCGCCCGCCCGTCGCCGCGATCTACCTGATCGGCAACCTCGCCCTCGGCGTGCACCTGTTCCACGGCGCCTGGTCGCTCTTCCAGTCGATGGGCCTCAACAGCCCCCGCTACAACGGCGTGCGCCGCGCCTTCGCCGCCGCGTTCGTCGTGGTCACGATCGGCATGAACTGCGCGTTCGTCGTGGCCATCCAGCTCGGCGTCGTCTCGAACTGACCGCCTGACCGCGAAGAGAGGAACCACCGTGACACTCACGCTCGACGCGCACATCCCCGACGGTCCGGTCGCCGACAAGTGGACGAGCCACAAGTTCGACCTGAAGCTCGTCAACCCGTCGAACCGGCGCAAGTTCGACGTCATCGTCGTCGGCACCGGCCTCGCGGGGGCTGCAGCCGCAGCGACGCTCGGCGAGCTCGGCTACAACGTCCACGCGTTCACCTACCACGACTCGCCGCGGCGGGCGCACTCGATCGCCGCGCAGGGCGGCATCAACG
>CAYSCB010000215.1:0-5476 GCA_964429335.1 uncultured Aquihabitans sp. | reverse complement strand
TAGCGCGCTTGACTGGGGGTCAAGAGGTCGGGAGTTCGAATCTCCCCAGCCCGACACGGCACGAATCCCCTGCAACCGCAGGGGATTCGCCGCTTTTCGGCCCAGGTGCAGACTGCCCCGGCGGTCTGGTGGTCGGCCATGTATGCAATCGGTATGCACTCGATGCGGTATCGGTTCGGACCCGAGGAACACGTTCGGATGGTCCGCTCATGAGTTCACACAGACGCCGTGTCGTCACGGAGCATCCACGACGAGCTGAGAGAGGAAGGCATCGAGTACGGCATCGGCCGCCGGATCCTGGGCGTGATCGGCAGTGACCACTACGCCGTGACCGTCCCGCAAGGTGAACACGCACGTTCCTGCTTCCCAGCTCACCCGAACCCCGTCTCCTTCAGGTCTCCATCATGTCGTCGCAGGATCGGAGGATCACCGAAGAAGCATCCCAGAAGTCGCATTCCTCGGGTGTTCAGGTTTCCGGCTGTCCCAGTACCTCTTGGACGAGTGCTGCCGGCATCCAGACGGTGATGTCCTCGACGGCGTGCAGATCCTGGTCGCCGGAACACAGCCCGTCGGCGTCGGTCTGGCGGAGGAGTGCGACGAGGTAGTCGTCGTCGGGGTCCCGGCACACGGCGGCTACGTCGGTCGGGTCGGGTGCCGGTTCGGCGAGCAGTTCGATGTCGGTGACGAAGCGGGTGAGCTCCTCACGTGTGCGCCAGCGGAGGAACTTGTCCCGTGCCAGTACCGTCCGAACCTCATCCATCAGGTGCGGCGAGGCGACGATCGTGACGAGTCCCGCAGCGGCCAGTTCGACGACGCGGTGCGGATTCCCTTCCGCGATCGCCGCCGAGATCAACACGTTCGGATCGACGACAACTCGGTACACGTCGCTGGGGCTGATCGAGGTCGGGGTCAGCGCCGTTCGCTACGAACAGCGGCGAGCTCCTCGTAGGCGAGCCGAAGGGCCTCGTCCTCATCGAGGGTGTCGTCGGATGCCTCGTCACGGCGACGGAAGTCGGCGAGCAGCTCCTGGAGGTCCGTGCCGGCGACGAACCGCTGCACCGCAGCGGTCACGACCTCGGAGACATCCACCCCGCGCCGGTCGGCCTCGCGGCGGGCGGCTTCCAGCACTCGCTCGTCCAGCTCAACCGTTGACATGCTCCAAGGCTACCTGCTGCTCTCCGGAGGTGAAGGGGAGGTATTCGGTCAGTTCGAGAGTGTGACGTAGTCGATGCGCCATTCCTCCCCGCTCCCGGGGATCAGCGCGAACTTGAGGAACCAGTCCATGTCGTCGCCGTGCTGGTTCCAGACGGGAACGTCTACCAGGGCCACGATGCCTTCTGGTGTCTCGATGGGTCCCTGCACCAAGACGCTGCGCCATCCATCGGCCGGCATCTCTCCAACGGCATCCAGCATGTCGCCCCAAACAGAACGCGCCTCTCGGAAGCTTGAAGCTTCCACACGCTGTCCAAGCGCGGCGGCGGCTTCGCCGCTTTTTCGTCCTGACCTCGAGTCGGGCGACGAGAGCCGATCCGGGTCTCACTGATCGCTCACAGCTGCTGCTCGGCGTTGCTGCCGGAGCCTGCTGCTCAGGCGGATACCAGCGGCCGTCGCAAGCCCGCCACCATCCATCGCCATGCGGATCCTCCGACACGCTGCACCTCCCGACCCCAGGAGACGAGGGTACTGGTGGCCTCTGCTCAGCGTCCTGCCGCACGCGGCGGCAGCCGCTGAGGGTCCGGATCTGTCACAGACCGCAGCCCCGGCGCTATCGGGCGGAGGATGCCCCCAGCGCCGGAACGAGACCCCTGACTGCCCACCTCGAGGGGCTGACCGTCCCGGAGACCTTCAGCGGTTCGGTCGTCGAGTTGGCGAAGCAGCGGTCGCTGTGGAGCCGGCCGGCCAGCCGATCACCCGAGAAGCTCTGGGCGTTCCAGCCGCAGTCGACCTCGACCTCTGACGTCGCGTCCAACGGCAGGCGCGCTGTCACGACGTCACCGTCTGCCGAGGCTGTCACTTGCCCCGACGGACAAGGCAGAGCGAACTACGAGTCCGGGACGAAGCAGCACCAGAGTCTGCCCCCTCGCTCCGCTCACCGATCCCGACGGATCGGACAGCACACCGCCACGGTCCCGGCGATCTGGGCCAGGTCGGGCTCACACGGACTCGACCACGGAGGCGTAGCGCTGCTGAGCCGCCTGCGCCGATGTGCCCAGCAGGCTGCCGATCTTCTGCCACGACGCCCCCGCCGCACGGGCGGCGATCACCGCGTCGATGACCTGACGCTCGCTACGAGCACGGTCCAGGGCCGCTCGCTCGAGCATGTACTCCTCGACCGGGCGCTCGTCGCCATCGGAGGGCTCGTAGTTCTCGAACCGCTCGGCAAGCTCGTCGGCGTGGTCGAGGATCTCTTGGATCGATCGGGGCATCGGGATCACCTCAGGAACTTCTCGCGTGCGGGCATGGCATGGACGATGAACTCGACTCCCTCACCGACCGCGACGCCGACCTCGAGCATCCGGCCGCTGTCATCGGCGCCGACCAGCATGGTGAGACCATCGAGGTCGAAGACTCGGACCGGGTGGCGGTAGGCGTGGAGCATGTCGGCATCGGGCACCCCGTGCTTTCGAGCACTCGCCAGAACCACGGGATCCACCCCATCAAGTTACCTTGACAACCGGACGTTGTCACCGAGTGACAGCCCACCCACCGAGTCGTGCCGCGAACGTCACAGAGCCGGCGATCAGGTCATGTCCGGTGCTCAGCCGACCATGGGTCGGATTACGGTGAAGGAGATCGGAGGAGGGTCGATGTCGCTCGAAGCATCGCTTGCACTCGCGGGGCTGGTGCTCCTGGCGCTTGGGGTGGTTGCGGCTGCTCGCCGGGCGAGTGTCACCGGCGACCGATCCGTACAAGCTCGGCAGGCCGGCAGAGTGACAACATCGAAGTGCCGATGGGTGACACCCGAACAGGTCGTTCGCCCGCTGGGTGCGCTCGGCCGAGCCGGCGCACTCAGTTGGGCGCTGCGGACCTCGATCAACCTGTGGGTACGGCGACCAGACGTCGCCCTCCCGACCTGAGGCGCAGCGGGGCCCTACCTCCATCGACGTGGGAGTGGATCGGCGAGCACCTCATCGCCGTTTTCGTCAGGCGCCGGCGAGACACCCCGTGGAATGGTCGCTCCGGCCAGTTGTCAAGGGCCAGTGAGGTGTGCCCGGGGGCGGACAGTGGTTGTGCCCGGTGGTGGCCATGTTGCGCATGCGTCCTGCGGTCGACATCCTGCGCCGGGAGTTCGGTCGGTATCCGCTCGCTCGAAGCCGTTCACCGACTGGCGGGACCTGATCCTCATGGTGCAGGACGAGTCAGCGCTCGATCGGCGCATGCGCTTCGTCGTCGTTCGTACGGGGCAGATCGTCCTGTACGCGGAGATGGCCCGCTACCTCGACCACGTCAGCTTCGACGACCACGATGCACCGACGGCAGTCCACCCGCTCGGCAACGAGGTGTCCGTCACGATCGACCCCCTCGTGCGGGGCGGTGCACCGATGGTCAACGGGATTCCGACCGAGGTGCTGGCGTCGCTGCATCGCGGTGGCGACTCCATCGCCGATCTCGCCCGCTGGTACGACCTGAGCGAAGCGGACGTCGGCGCGGCGATCACCTACGAGAAGAAGCTCACAGCCTGAACCCGTGACCGCCGAGGTCCACTACTACATCGATCAGAGCCCGATGGACGGGACAAGCGCATCCGAACACGTCCGGCCGAGGTTGCGCTGCTGCGTTCGCACGCATTCCGGCGATGTGCCGGACGACTTCGACTTCTGCGACTCTGCGCTCATCCGGTATAGGTGTTCGACCCATCTGCGCCAGAACACGTATCGGCTGCTGGGATGATCCGTTCGGCGACTCCAGCGAATCGTTCCCGGAGATGGGGTGGGGGAACGGCGAGCATCGTTCGCGTGCTGATCGCCACCGATGCCCCCATGACCGGGGTGGCGATCGCTGCGGTGGTCGGTCTCACACAGCCTCGGGCGTCGCAGGTTCTGAGCTATCTCGCTGAGCAGAAGGCCGTCGACGCGACGAGCCTGGGTACGTCGGTCGGGCGGACCGGCTGCTGGATCTCTACGAGTCGCGAGCGCGACCGAGCCTCACCGGCCCGGAGACGATCTGGTTCAGCACGCGGCCGCAGCTCGACCAGGCACGTCGCGTGGCACGCCACGCGGCGATCGAAGAGGCGCGTGTTGGATTCTCCGCCGATCTGGCAACGGACCTTCTCGTGCCCTGGCGGCACCCGACGCTCACCGTGGTGTACTCGGACGCGGACCTGGACCTCCAGCGCGCCGCATTCGTGCCGGCCGATGCTCGCAGCGATGCCAGTGTCATCCTGCGTTCGACGAACGATGCATCCTTGCTGTTGCCCACTCCGGGATGGCCGAACGAGGTGAGCGGCATCCCCCTGGTGGGCCCGGTTCAGCAGTGGTGGGACCTGCTCGACCTGGGGGGCGAGGACCGCTCCGAGGCCGCGGAGCGACTCCGTCAGGCGATCGTCGAGCGTTCCATCGGCACGACGAGGTGACCGGTCGCCGGATCGTGCTCGGGAGCTCGTCGAGCGCGATGGACGGTGGGTTCACCGCGGTCAGCGACGTGAGCCGGGCGATGGCGGCAGCCGGTACGGCCGGCGCCTATCGGCCGATCGGTGGCATGACCGTGATGTTGCACGTACAGCGATTGCGGCTCGACCTGCCGCTACGCGGTACCGCTGATGCCGACTTCGGCGTTCCGCCACACGTGCTGCGCGAGTCGGATCTGGTGGAGGTGATCGAGGCGCTCGGGTACACCAAGACGTTCGACAACCGATGGGAGCGGCCCATCGATGGCGGAGGCGTCGCTGCGGTCGATCTCCTCGTGCCGGCGTACACATCGCGTTCGCGAGGCGCGGTGCGGGTCGGCGACGTGGTGACCACCGAGGTGCCTGGCCTTGCAGAGGCCTTCCGGCGCCCGGGGGTCATGGTCGAGGCTGAGCTGCACATGACCGGCGGCGCGATGCTGGTGGCCGACATCGTCCTTCCTGACGCGATCGGGACGCTCGCCCTCAAAGCAGGTGCGAGATCGGTCCGGTACGAGGACCGCGATGCCGAGGATCTGTGGCGCTGCCTCGAGATCGCCGCCGCTGACGGCGTGATGCCCGAGATGTTCGATGGCGACACTGCGCTCCGGGGGCTCCGTTCGGCTCCGCGGCGGGAGCTGGGACCGAAGGGCCGTTCGCTCGCATCCCTGACCGGCGACCGCCAACGCGTGCTCGCCGTTGATCACCTCGGGAGAACGCCTCGGTCCGGTACAGCGGCTCGCGCTGGTCGGGAATCGTGATTGTCGTTGATTGACAGCGGGCCCTTCCGAAGTAGCCATCGCGGTGCTCATATCAGCACAATCCCCATCTACGGCCAGATGTCACCATGTTAGTACATCTCGAACCACAGCT
>CAYSCB010000214.1:0-5504 GCA_964429335.1 uncultured Aquihabitans sp. | reverse complement strand
TCCTTTCAACGAATCATACCAAGATCCGCTGTCCGGAATCTGCAGGGCGCTCCAGCCATCGTCGACGAATCCGCCGCCCGCGCCGCGGTGACCGAAGTGACAACCGAGTGAGCATCGCGACACACCGGCGAGCACCCGCGCCCCGAAACCATCCTCACCAAAGGTGTCGCCGACATCCTCACCAGACGCGGCGCCCTACAATCGGGCGACCCTCGAATAGTCGGAGCCGTGATAGCAGCGACTTGAGCTGAGCGACCGTTGAGCAGCGGGGCCGCGTGACGTGACCTCATCATGAGGGTCGACACGTCAGTCCCGCCGCTGCCCGCAGCGTCGCTAATGAGGGAGCCGCCGGCGCGCAGCGGCTATCGATCCGTCGACCAGTATCGGATCGGATTCTGGGCACTCTGCTCGAACGGGACGCGTTTGCCGAGCGGTCCGACGTAAGCGTCGAAGATGCGGCCGCGGTCCAGCGGCTGTCCGTTGAAGGCCCACCGGTCATCACTCGGTCTCTGTCGCCAGGAGTCGTGGTCGATTTCGATGACACAGCGCGTCACGCCTGCATGGACTGCGACGGCGTGGTGAGCGCCGTGGCGGTGGAGGCTGACGGGGCTGATCTTCCACCAGCCGCGGGTTGAATCGTAGAGCTCCTGTTGGCTGATGCCTTGGTACCAGCCGTGTCCTTGACGCTGGGTTCGGCCTTCGATGGGTTCGCTCCCGGGCTTCCATCGAGCGAGACGGATCATGACCACGGGTGGTTCGGTAGCGGTGAGTTCCGGCGCCCCGTATCTACTTACCAGTTCGTCGAGCGTCGCCCGACCTTTACCGCTGTCGTGTCCGCCGACCGCGTTCGTGACCTGCACGGCGGGTGCCAGCGGGCGCAAGGTGGATATCAGAGCTGCTTCGATGTCAAGGGCAGTTCGCTCGTCCGGCAGGCCGTGTTTGACGATGTCAACTCGCGGCCGTTGCCCTGTTCTGAGGATCCTGCGGATCCGCTGCTGTGTGGCACTTTGTACCTTGGCCGGCTCACCGGAGGCCTCGAGCGCTTCGGTGAACTCTGCACGCCGAAGGTGGGAGAGGGCACGGCCCATGTGGCCCTTTCCGACGTAGAAGGGTCGATCATCGGCTGGGTCGATGAGCAGGTACACGTACCAGCCGAGCGCGTCGCCGACTTCCGGTGGAAGGTGGTGGGTCGAGTGGCGTGCCATGGGTATCAGAATGCCGGGGGGCACGTGGCGGAGACGACCCGATCGAGAGATCGGCTCTCGTCCGAGTAGACGTTCATCAGGTCCACCTCGCGTCCGTCGGATCGCCAGAGAAGGCCTGTCCATGTGTCGATCGCCACGGTCGGCGCGTCGGTGGAGCCGTCGCGATTCTCCTTGGCGAGGAACCAGAACCGGTATTCGGGCTGGAGGTGATCAACGCTGTCGATGCCCCAGTCAGCGGTTCTCTCTGCTCCGGGGATGGCGGCGAACAGTTCGCGGCGGATGTTGTCGCCGTAGGCCGGGTCTTCGACCCCGTTGATTGCCTGCCACTTGGCCGGGCCCAGCAGGCTGCGCTGAAGGAATGCTGAGATGACCAGCGGTCCGATGGACTCACGGCGTGTTGGGGGTGTCCGACCTGGAGACGGCAGCCCCTCGGCCCGCTCGAGCTGCTTCACGACGTAGCGGCGGCGGTCGCCGCAAAGGAGCACCTCCAGCCAGTTGAATCGGGTCTCGTCCTCGGACTCGTCTGAAAACCAGGAGCGGTGCGTGATGTGGGTACCGGGATCGACGTTCATGTGCAGGACGATTCCTGGCTGGCCCGCCTCTTCAACCCCTTGGTCGAAGACACTGATGCAGTCGTAGTGGCCGTCCATCGGGTGGGTCTCGATGATCTGTAATCGTCCGGGATGGCGTCGGACGAGTTCCGCTGCGATCCACCAGGCCAGGGCACGGCTGACGGACTTGTCTTCCACTGGGCAGCGCTCGCCAGCGTCGTGCAGGCGCTGGTCGAACTTGAGTCGCTTCGCAACCATGGGACCCGAGGGTATGCGCGGTCAGTGACAGCGGATGCGGGGTGCTCGCTGAAGACTCCCTCTCGAAGTGCGCCATCTACTCTCGGATCCGACGATTGTCGCGGCCGAATCTCTCGATCGAGTCGGTGCCGAGTTGTAGTGTGAAGCCACTTCGTCGCCGGGATCGGCGTCCTCCATCTCATCCACGCGAGAGGAGCGATGCCATGGACGGTCTCGAGTCAGGAACCGGCCGATTCACCCAGATCCGGCGATGTCATCTGTGGTGTTGGACGGGTTCGACACAGCTACCCGAGTGGGAGCGGCGCACGCTCGTGCTCGGAGGCCTCTCCTTCGTGGGGCTCATGGCCGCTGCCGTATCGGCTGGCGCATCGGCCGTCGGCAACCGCCACCGTCGTGATGCGGCCCTCCGAGACGCGGCACCCCGGTGGCGCTACGTCGCGTCGGGCAACGGCCAGTTGGTCGATGGGCGGCTGGTCGTCACCGAGCCCTCCGGAGTCGTGCGGACCTTCGACCCAGGAAACGCGCTGAGCCTCGATGGGCCAGCGCCCGGCTGGATACGGGTGCAGCCGGCCGGGTCGTCGAGGCCGTGGGCGATCCAGGTCATGTAGCCACTGCGCAGAGCTGGGCGATCAGCTGATAGGGGCTGACCGCACCACCTCCGCCGGGGTGCATCTCGAAGTGCAGGTGGGGTGACGTTGTTCGGGCGTTGCCGGTGTTGCCGAGCAACGCCACGGGCTGACCTGCCACCACGCGGGTCCCGACGGGGACGAGGTTCCTCGAGTTGTGCGCGTAGTACCAGCGTGTCCCCGACGATCCTCTGATCCACAGCGTGATGCCGCCGAGGCCCGACTCGACGTCGCTGGACTTGTCGACCACACCGTCCTCGATGGCGAGGAGGACGGTGCCGTACGGGGCGAACACGTCGTTGCCCTGGTGCAGACGCCCGCCCGACCGGGGAGCGTGCCAGTCGTTGCTGTGGCGCACGGTTGCTGCCACCGGGCAGACCATGCCGTCGGCTCCGCCGGGCGAGGCCTGCACGATGGACTCGTACTCGGCGGCCTTGGCGAGGACCTGGTTCACGTAGGTGTCGCTGCGGTTGTAGGTGCGAATAGCGGCCCGCAGATCCGAGACACGACCCGCGGATCCGCACAGGTACGCGGCAGCCGTCCAGATCGCGTCCCACGCATTGTGTGGGGATGCCGCGGCTCCTGCCGGTCGGCCGGGTGCAAGACGACCCCACTGTCGCCAGGTGCTGGGGAGGAACTGCATCGGGCCCTGGGCATGCGCCCACCCATCAGCGGATGTCGGATCGGGGATCCGTGCGAAGCCCGGTCGGCCATCAGGCGCGGGACCGAGGACCGGTGGCAGAACGTCGCCGGTCGACGGGTCGGCCCTGCCTTGACCGTGCCCACTCTCGATGGAGCCGATCGCGGCGAGCACCGTCCAGGGGAGTCCCGGACAGGATCCGGCCGCCGCGGCGTAGACGCCGACCAGTGAGTGCGGGATGTCGCCAACGCTCACTCCCGCTCCGGCGGTGGCGCCGCTCGGAGCGGACCCGCCACCGGCGATCGCTGCCACCCCGATGACGGCCGCCGTCAGGACGGCGACGAACACACCCAGCACCTTCATCTGACCTCCCGGTCCGCTCTCAGGTCCTAAGCGCGCCGGAAGGGAACCGGCGAAGAGAACGGGAAGGAACTTCCGACGAACCATCGGCGATGCGCGCTTAGGGACATCGAGGCCGACCGGTCTCGTCCTTATCCACCTACTTCGGGGGTGGGCGGCTCCCCCTGCGGCCCACCCCCGAGGAAAGGACCCAGCTCGTGCTCGCTGCGATCCACCAACTCCTCGGTGACGTGAACGTCACCCCAACCACCAGCGGGATGCCCGGGGCCGACCTCGTGCAGAAGCTGCTCAACTGGTTGACCCAGATCGCACTCTGGGGCTCGCTGGCCAGCATCCTGTGTGGCGCGGCCATCTACGGCCTCTCCCAGCAGACCGGGAACTACTCCGGGGGCTACCTCGGCAAGAAGCTGGCCCTGGCCGGCGCCATCGGCGCGTGTCTCGCCGGTATCGCTCCCACTGCGATCAACCTGCTGTTCAAGGCGGCGAGGTGAGAAGCGCACGCGGCTGGGCAGCCGTCTTCCTCTGTCTCGCCCTGACGGCCTGCGGAGCGCGACAGACGGACACACCGAAGGAGGAGGTCGACGAACCTCCGACGAGTTCTGCCGATGGCGGTGCCGTCAACGTCGACGGGCCGACCACGACGAGCGACGCCGTCGAAGCCGTGGTCCGTTTCGTGTGTTCGGGCCAGCGGCTACTGGACACGCCCCCGGCGCAGCTCGCTGAGGCGATCAGGTCCCTCTGGTCGAGCCGTGCGGCTGACAACGCCGTGACTGCCACCGTCGATCAGCTCGCGGAGCTGCGCGACCGACTCGACTCCGGTCGTGGAGCGACGCGGTACCGACAGAGCGTCTTGGCCGTTCGGGTCGAGTCGGCCTCCGCTGCCAGAGTCCAGGTCTCTGCGTGGTGGGTGGGCGTCCTGTCGCGGGAAGGGGCAGTTCTTCCGCAGGCCCAGTGGACCACGTCGTTGGTCACGGTGATCCGTGAGGACGGCGGTTGGCGCGTCGATGCGGAGTCGAGCGAGCCGGGACCGGTCCCGGACAGCACCAGCGACAGCGAACCGATTTCGCACGAGGAGTTCGAGCGACGGCTGACGGGGTTCGTCGACTGGGAGGCAACCCAGTGATCCCGAACCCATGGGACGTGCTCAGCGGTACCGCGAGCTCGATCGCCGGCTGGAGCTGGGACCAGGTCGCCACCGGCATCGCACGCTGGGTGCTGGGCGCGATCGCGGAACTGGTCGACGGGGTCCTCAACTTCCTCAAGACCAGTGCTCGACCCGACGTGACCGATGCATGGTTCTCGGGCGCCG
This sequence comes from uncultured Aquihabitans sp., assembly GCA_964429335.1. Taxonomy (GTDB): domain Bacteria; phylum Actinomycetota; class Acidimicrobiia; order Acidimicrobiales; family Microtrichaceae; genus Dermatobacter. Next base: position 555 of record CAYSCB010000214.1, on the reverse strand, counting down.
GCTCTCCCTATGCGTCGGTGCGCAACGTGAGCGCAGTGCTGCTGATCGGCTTCCTCCTGGCCGGGATCATCCAGGGGCTGATGGCAGGTGACCTCGCCGGGATGTTCCGTCGGGTCGGGGTGGACGCGCCAGTGGCGGTGCTGGGGATGATCGCGACAACTGTCGTCGTCGATCTGCTGTTGGATCTCACCGACGCGATGTCCACGGCCGTGCTCGGTGGCGCCGACGGTCAGGTTCTGAAGTTCCTCGAGGGGTTCGGTACGGGAGCGCACCTGCTCACCGGCGGCTTCTCAACCGTCGTCATCGGCCTCGTCGCGGTGATCGCCGCAGTGATGGTGTGGATCGAGCTGATGGTCAGAGCGAGCCTCATGTACCTGTTGGTCGCGCTCTCGCCGCTGGCCTTCGCGGCATCGGTGTGGCCCGCTGCAAAGGGGGTGCTCCGACGGCTCGTCGAGATCATGCTGGCCGTGATCGTCTCGAAGTTCGTCATCTCGGTTGCCCTCGCGGTCGGCGTCGCTGCTCTCGGTGGCGCCGGAAACGCGGCTGGACCCTCCC
>CAYSCB010000213.1:0-5506 GCA_964429335.1 uncultured Aquihabitans sp. | reverse complement strand
CGCTCGCAGATGTACATCCAGCGATAACTCGCCCACTCTCCGGCCGCGGGTGAAATCGTGATCTTCGATCGCTCCTGGTACAACCGGGCGGGTGTCGAGCGCGTGATGGGCTTCTGCACGGAGCATGAGGCTCAGCGGTTCCTCACGATGGCGCCCGGGGCGGAGAAGGCGATGGTCGATTCCGGCATCGTGCTGCTCAAGTACTGGCTCGAAGTCGATCCCTCGGAACAGACCCGACGCCTGCGGGCACGCATCGACGATGGACGCAAGACGTGGAAGCTGTCACCCATGGATCTGGCGTCCTACGGGCGCTGGGACGACTACACCGCGGCACGCGACGAGATGCTCGACAGGACGGACACGGACTGGGCGCCCTGGTATGTCGTCGACTCGAACGACAAGCGACGGGCCCGGCTGAACACGATCCGGCACATCCTCGACCACATTGCCTACGAGCGGATCCCCGTCGAACCGGTCGAGCTACCGACCCGCTCGGTTTCCCCCGAACGGATCGCTGCGAAGGACCGTCGCTGGGTCGCCGACCACTACTCCCACGGCGACGGCGAATCCGCTCGACGGGCGAAGGACGGCGGTAGGCGATGACCACCGCTCCGGCCGACGAACCGATGGATCTGTCGCTCGACGACGCCCACCTCCGGGATCCGGCCGATGTCGCCGCGGCAGCGCATGTCGATGTCGATGTCGGGCTCGCTGCCGGGGAGGCAGCACGGCGGCTCGAGCGGTTCGGGCTGAACGAGCTCCGCAGCGAACCGCCACCGAGCGTCTGGGTCGTCGGTCGAGGCCAGCTCGCGAACCCGATGAACATCATGTTGCTCATCGTCGCGGTCGCCAGCCTCGCCATCGGGCAGATTGCGACCGGTCTCGTCGTCGCCGCGCTCGTCACCTTCAACGTCGTGATGGGCACGAACCAGGAGATGAAGGCCCGTGCCAGCGTTGATGCGATTGCACGGATGAAGGTGCCACACGTACCCGTCCGACGCGACGGCAAGATCGCGGAGGTCGCGGCGGCGCAGCTGGTTCCCGGTGACGTCGTGATCGTAGAGGCAGGGAACCGGATACCGGCTGACGGGCGACTGCTCAGCTCCGCGACCCTCGAGGTGCAGGAGGCCGCTCTGACCGGCGAGAGCGCACCGGTTGCGAAGGATCCCGGCACGCTCCGGTCAGGGGAGGTTGCGCTCGGGGACCGGACCGACATGGTGTTCCAGAACACTCAGGTCACACGGGGATCGGCCGCCTACGTGGTCACGGCGACCGGCGCCGCGACCGAGATGGGTCGTATCGCCGACATGGTCAGCGCGACGACCCGGACGAGGTCGCCGTTGCAGCGGGAACTCGACGGCATGACCAAGGTCTTCGGGTTCCTCGCCTGGGGCGCCGTTGCGGTCATCGCGACGGTAGGGATCCTCCGGGGTCAGGACGGCGAGACGCTCGTGCTGCTGTGCATATCGACCGCCATCGCGTCGATCCCGACCGGGCTGCCGACGTTCGTGCAGACGATGCTGTCATCGGGAGCGCAGCGGTTGGCCGAGGAGAAGGCGGTCGTGAAGTCGCTGGCGGACGTCGAGACGCTCGGCGGCACCACGGTCATCAACTCGGACAAGACCGGAACGCTCACGATGAACGCGATGACCGTGTCGTCGATGTTCGCCGGGGGCCGGTGGTACCGCGTCGAGGGATCGGGGTACTCGAAGTCGGGGGCGATCCTCGGTGTCGCAGGATCGGACCTGCCGGACTTCACGCCGCTGGCGCTCGGACTGTGCCTCTGCTCCGACGCGACGGTCGCAGACGACAACTCGGTCATCGGCGATCCGACTGAGGCGGCACTCGTGGTGCTCGCAGCCAAGATGGGAGTGGACGCGGAGGCGACACGACGCAGCATCGCCCGGATCTCCGAGGTGCCGTTCGACTCGGACTACAAGTTCATGGCGACGTTCCACGACCGGCCCCCCAGCGTGCACGGACCCGTCGTGTCCCAGCCGCACCTCGTCGCGGTCAAGGGCGGGCCTGACGTCGTCCTCGACCGTTGTTCGCACGCCCTGCGCGACGGAGAGCTCGTCCCGATCGGCGAGATGCGCGACGAACTGCTCGACGCGAACCGCCAGATGTCCGAGCAGGGCCTGCGGGTGCTCGCCTTCGCTGCGAGAGGTCTCGACGACGCAACCATGGCTGCCGCGTCGGCGGATCCGATGGCTTCCGTCACCGACCTCGTCGTCGTCGGGCTCGTGGGCATCATCGACCCGCTGCGCCCCGAAGCCGCTGCGGCTGTCCACACCGCTCTCGGCGCCGGCATCGACGTGCGGATGATCACCGGCGACCACACCATCACCGCCCGTGCCATCGCCGATGAGCTCGGTCTTGGCCCCGGCGTCCTCACCGGCATGGAGCTCCAGGCCATGAGCGACGACGAGGTCATCGACGCGCTCCCCGACCTGCGCGTGTTCGGGCGTGTCGCACCGGAGGACAAGCTCCGGCTCGCCAGGCTCATGCAGGCTTCGGGTGAGGTCGTCGCGATGACGGGTGATGCCGTCAACGATGCTGCGGCCCTCAAGCAGGCCGACATCGGTGTCGCGATGGGCAGCGGTTCGGAGGTCTCGAAGCAGGCAGCGAAGATCGTGCTCACCGACGACAACTTCGCGACGCTCGTGCGTGCCGTCGATCTCGGCCGCGACATCTATCGCCGCATCTCCTCCTACATCCGGCTGCAGTTGACGATCCTCTCGTCGGTCCTCCAGCTCATGCTCCTGGCGACGATCTTCAACGTCAACGGCGGGATCGCTCTGTTCCCGATGCAGCTTCTCTTCTGCAAGTTCTTCGTGGTCGTGACCGTGGTCGTCGGGTTCATCGCTGATGTTCCCGACCCCGGTGTCATGGACCTCCCGCCGCGGTCTCCCGGCACCAGGATCATCGAGGTGCCGCAGGTGATCCGCTGGGCGATCAGCGGGTTCATCGTCGCGGTGAGCGCGCTCGCGGTGCTCGAGCGGGGACCGGATCAGCCGTCCGCGACGGTCGGCTCGCACTCGATGACGATGGCGTTCGTCGTCGTCGCGCTCAGTGCCGTGAACCTCGGCGTCGTCATGCGCCGCGAACGCCAGGCGCCGTGGTCACCGCCGTTGTTCCCCTATTTCGGGTGGCTCATCGCTGGATGGTCGCTCACCTGGGCGGCGGTCGAGTTGGGAATGCTCCAGCGGCTGCTCGATACCGTGTCGCTCACCGGTGCGGAGTGGTTGGTGGCCATCGGGCTGTCGTTGCTCACGCCGGCGTTTGTCGGCATCGACCGGGCGATCCATCTCCACCGACTCACGCGACCGGTACCCGTGTCCGCTCAGGCGTAGCCGCGGTGGTCGGCCTCGTTCTGGTCCGCGTAGCGACGGGCGAACTCGACGAGTGAGCTGGTCAACGTGCGACCCTTGCCGAGGTAGGCGGCGATGGCGACGCTGTCGCCGGTTCGGGCATGGGCGTGGGCGAGGCACCGGCCACACAGGGCCGCATACATCGCCAGGCCCTCCGGTCGTATCCGATCCAGATCGGCAGAGCCCTTCCAGTCCCACAGCTGGCGGAAGTAGTAGTCGCGGTCGACCCCGTCGACTCCCCGGCCACGTTCCCATCCGAGGAACACGTCCGGTGAGGACTGGATGAGCCGCTGGCCCTCGACGACCCGCTGGCCGTGCTGGTCGTACCGGCTCGCACCGAGGTGCTCCTCGAGCACGCTGGCGGTCGCCTCCTTCACCTGGAGGAACAGCTGGTCCGATTCGTCGTCGCCGATGAGCAGCGCAACCCAACAGCGGGTGCCGACGCTTCCGACGCCGACGACCTTGCGGGCGAGGTCGACGAACCGGTAGCGGTCGAGTAGGACGCGCCGGTCCGGTGACAGCGTTCGCCGGTACAGCTGGAGCGATCGTCCGATGGTGGTCATGAGCTCGTCGAGCTCGTGCTCCTCGATCAGGTCGCGCGCAGGGACGAGCACCGGCGGGTCGCTGCGGAACCTGGACACGCCATCAGATGTCTCGACGAGCTTCTCGAACGCCCGCAGGCGGTTCTTCGAACGTGCCCGTTGCACGGTCCGCTCGAACCGTCGTGTCATCGCCTTGGACGCTGTCGCTCCCCAGCGTGCCGCGATGTCGTCCACCGTGATTCGCTCGTACCAGACGTCGAGGTGGCCCATGGCGGCGAACTCGCGCATGGCAGCGACATAGGACAGCACGGACTCGGTGGCGACGAGCACGCGGGTGGGATCGTCGAAGGACCGGTCCCGCGCCGCCACCTCGAAGCTCGCGACGAGGCGCATGAGGTCCCACTCGAACGGGCCGGGAAGCGTCTCGTCGAAGTCGTTGAGATCGAACACCATTGCCCGGTCGGGTGAGGCGAACACCCCGAAGTTGGCGAGGTGGGCATCACCACAGAGCTGCACGTCCAGGCCGGTGCGGGGCAACGTCGACAGATCGGCCGCCATCACTGCTGCGGCGCCACGGAAGAACGTGAACGGAGACACCGCCATCCGCTCGTGGCGCAGCGGGACCAGGGTGGCTTCACGCGCGGTGTCCTGCGCGGCGAGGATCGCGTACGGATCCCGGTTCGTGGTCGGTGTCCACTCCCCGAACGACGAGCGGGGTGCCGAGAGGCGAGTCTCACGGCCTGCCCGTGCACGCGCTGCGCTGCTGGATGCTGGCCGAGGCGCTTCGGGTCGTTTGCCCGACCGTCCGTTCTGCCCGTTCGACGTCATGTCCGGCTCCCGTCCGCGCTGGGTGATGTTCGCGATCCTCACATTGACCAACATGTAGACAGTCGATCAAGTCGCGAGCCCGTAGGAGGTCCGATGCTCGAACCGGAGAGGAACAGCCTGGAAGCGCCCGGCGTCGGACGGAGGATCGCTGCTGCAGTCGCGCTCGTCTGCCTCCTGGGGGCGCTCGTGGCCCTCGTCGGCGGCACGCTGCGATCGTTCCCCGAAGGACCGGTCCTCGTCGCGCTCGTCGTCGTTGCCGCCGCAGTCGCGGTCGACGGAGCGCGACGGCGTGGACCGCTGCGGTGGATCGAGCTCGGCGCCGCGGTGGTCGTGCTCATCTTCGCCGTCGCACTGGCGGTCGTGTGGCGTGCCGGCGGTGCAGCGCTGGTGGCTGCGGCTCTGCTCGCGGTCGGGGCGGCAGCCGGTCGGCGGGCGTTCGCTGCACGCGGCCTCCATCCGCCGGTTCCACCTCCGGAGCATCCGGTCGTGATCTGGAACCCGCGGTCGGGTGGTGGCAAGGCGGCCCGGGCGGACCTCGCAGCAGAGGCCGCGGCCCGGGGCATCGAGGCGATCGAGCTCCGCCCCGGTGACGATCTCGTCCAGCTCGTAGAGGACGCGGTCGCCGGTGGTGCCGACGCGCTCGCTGCGGCGGGTGGCGACGGCACCCAGGCGCTCGTCGCGACGATCGCCGCACGGGAGGGCCTGCCGTTCGCGTGCATCCCGGCGGGCACGCGCAACCACTTCGCGCTCGACCTCGGCGTCGAC
>CAYSCB010000212.1:0-5528 GCA_964429335.1 uncultured Aquihabitans sp. | reverse complement strand
GCGCCACATCACGCCCTTGGGCATGCCGGTCGTGCCGCCGGTGTAGATGATGTAGGTGTCGTCACCGGATCGTTCGGGGAAGTCGCGTTCCGGTCCACCCCGGGCGCACGCCTCGTCGAAGTCGACCGAGCCCAGCGATGCGGTATCGCACCCCGAGCCGTCCTCGACGTGCACCAGCGTGCGGAGCTTCGGAGCCGATCCGAGCACCGACGCCAGCCGTGGGGCGTACTCCCGGTCGAACACGCAGGCCACCAGCTCGGCGTTGGCGATGAGGTAGGCGAGCTCGGCCTCCACGTAGCGGTAGTTCACGTTCACGGGAACCGCACGGATCTTGAGGCAGCCGAGCATCGCGGTGACCCACGGCTCGGAGTTGACCGCGTAGATCCCGACGTGGTCGCCCGGGCCGATGCCCTGCGAGGCGAGGTAGTGGCCGAACCGGTTGGCCCGGGCGTCGAGCTCGGCGAAGGTGAGGGTGGTCCCACCGGCGATGAGCGCCGGTCGGTCCGGCACGGCGTCGACGGTGTGCTCGAAGAGGTCAGCGATGTTGTAGGCCACGACGGAACGCTACGACATGGCGTCGGCCATTGCGTCCGACGGTCAGTTCGGCGAGATGTGCTGTGCCGTCGGGGCGTGCTTGCGCGTCGAGGTCACCGGCGCCGGGCGCTTCACGAGGGTCGGGTCCCTGGTCGCGGCCGCGGTCTTGATCTCGTCGAAGGCGTGGTTGACGGCATCGGCGAGATCCCACACGTCGGGCACCAGATCCGTGCAGGCGAGGAAGCCGAAGTCGATGCTGTTGCGGTACGACATGACCGTGATGTTCAGCCCGGCGCCGTCCATGATCGGACCCATCGGATAGGTCGCGACCATCTCGGCGCCGGCCATGTAGAGCGGGAAGTCCGGGCCGGGCACGTTCGAGATCACCAGGTTGTGGACCGGGCGGTGCGAGTTGGCGAGGTTCATGGAGCTGTACAGGCGGGCGGCGAGGCCGAAGGTGCGCGGCGTCGCCCACTCCGCCCAGTCGGTCAGCGTCCGTGCCCCGACCGCGTTGTGATCCTCCTTGGCCCCGGCGGTGGAGGTGGCGATCGTCTGGATGCGCTCCAGGGGGTCGTCGACGTCGGTCGCGAGCGAGGTGAACATCGCGGAGACCTTGTTGCCCTGGGTGTCGCGCTCCTCCTCGGTGCGCACCGACACCGTGCACACGGCGATGAGCGGCTCCTCGGGCAGTGCGCCCAGGCCATCGAGGTAGTGCCGCAGCGTCCCGGCGCAGATCGCCAGCAACACGTCGTTCACCTTGACGCCGAGGGCAGCATTGATCGCCTTCGTCTCATCGAGCGGCACCCGCGCGAACGACACCGATCGGTCCGGGGTGATCGAGGCGTTGAACGGCGTACGTGGAGCGGTGAGGGGGACCGCACCGTGTCGACGCTCGGGGTTGCGGATCCCGGTGATCACGTTGCTGACCGACTGCGCCGTCCGTCCGATCAGGCCGAAGGCGTCGCCGAAGCGTCGGGCCTTCGACATCGCCGCATACGACAGGAGCTCCAACTCGCTCGGCACGTGCTCCACCGGTACGGGCTCGAAGTCGATCTCCCGGCCCTCGGGGTCGAGGTCGAACAACGCTGTCATCAGCTCGGCGCCGCCGGATCCGTCGATCGTCGCGTGGTGGACCTTGACGACGAGGCCGAACCGGTCGTGCTTCAGGCCCTCGATGATCCACGCCTCCCACAGCGGCCGGTCCCGATCGAGCGGCTCCGACGCGATCTGCGCGGCGAGCTGCGCGAGCTCACGACGACCACCGGGAGCCGGGCAGGTGACGCGGTGGACGTGGTTGTCCAGGTCGAAGTCGGGATCCTCGATCCACACCGGGTGGTGGAACTGGAACGGCACGGCGACCAGTCGGCGGCGGAACGGTGGGACGAGCGGGAGCCGTTCCTCGATCGTCGAGCGGACCTTCTCGAAGCTGTAGCCGCCGGCCATGGTCGACTCGTCGTAGATCCCGGTCATCGCCACGTGCATGTGCCCGGCGGGGGTCTCCAGGTACAGGAAGGTGGCATCCATCCCCGACAGTCGTTCCACGTGTCCTCCTCACAGCCCGGCCGCTCATGCGGTCCGTTCGGGACACATTGTCGCGGGAAGGGCGCCCGCGTGCTCGTCCGAACCCACGGGCGCCCTCAGGCGACGCGGCCGACGACGGCCGCGACGGGTCAGGCGTCCTTGGGTCGGACGGCTTCGACCTCCAGGATGATCTTGACCTTCTTGCCGACGACGAGTCCGCCGGTCTCGAGGGCCTGGTTCCAGGTGAGGCCGAAGTCGGTGCGGTCGATCTCGGTCTCTGCGGAGAACGCGATGCGCTCCTGGCCGTAGGGGTCGTCGATGATGCCCTCGAGCTCGGTCTCCAGCTCCACCGAACGGGTCACGTCGCGGACGGTCAGCTCACCCGTGACGATCCAGTCGTCGCCGTCGGGACGGAGTCCGGTCGAGCGGAAGGTGAGCGTCGGGAAGCTGTCGACGTCGAGGAAGTCGGCGGAGCGGATGTGAGCGTCGCGGCCGTCGTCGCGGCTGTTGAACGAGGCGGCGTCGATCGTGACCTCGACGTGGGAGTCGGTGGTCGGATCGGCGATCGTGATGGTGCCGTCGAACTTGTCGAACTCGCCACGGACCTTCGAGAGGCCGAAGTGCTTGACCGCGAACCCGACGTGGGTGTGGCTGGTGTCGATCGAGTAGGTGCCGGGGGTGGGGAGGTCGCTCATGGTTGCTCCAGTCGTGAGGGCTCAGATGATCGAGCAGCAACTTACTCCGCGATAGTTGCGAATGCAATTATTGCTGTCGCAGGAAATATGGATATGATGCTGCGATGACCGTGCACGAGACCGTCCCGTGCGCTGACGAGCGGATCCGCACCTTCGGACTGCTCCTCGAGGCACACACACGCCTGACCCAGCTGTTGGATGCCGAGCTGCAACGCTCCGATGGCGTCTCCCTCCAGACCTTCGAGGTGCTGCTGCGGATCTCACGGGCACCCGATGGCGTCATCACGATGACCGATCTCGCCGGGCAGGTCGCGTTGAGCACGGGTGGCGTGACCCGCCTGGCGGACCGCCTGTCCGACATCGGGCTCGTCGAGCGCAGGTCGTGTCCTGAGGACCGTCGACGGGTGCACCTGGCGCTCACCCCCCGAGGCGTCGAGGTGCTCAGTCGGGCGATCGTCAGCCACGTCGACGCGCTGGGCCTCCACGTCAGCGGTCGCATCGACCCGGACGACCTCGAGGTGTTCGAACGGGTCCTCGACACGTTGCGGACCGGATCGGACGACGCCGCCGACGATTCGGACACTGCCGACGATTCCGCGTCTGAACGCGGGCGCGGCTGAGCGTCCTCCCAGATGCTCGGCTGGTTCACAGCCGACCTTCACCCGGCTCCAACCATGGATGGGGAGTGTGTCGTCATGAGCGATCACCCCTCCTCCCCGAACGCGACCGCCGGGCACGTCCCCGATGCCGGTCACACCGAGTCGCGGCCGATCCCGCGTCGCCATGCCGCTGCTCGCGGCCGTGCCGTCGCCGCGGTTGTGGCGACCGGCGCGGTGGGAGGCTTCGTCGGCTACTTCATCGGCGGCGGAGCATCGTCGGACATGTCGACGTCGTCGTCGTCGAAGGCTGTCTCGGACCAACCCTCGGCCCCCCGGTCGCCCGGACCGTCGACCGCAGTGCCGTCGAACGAAGTGCCGTCGAACGAAGTGCCGTCGAACGGTGGTGTCTCCGGCGGATTCGACGATGGTGGTACCGGGGGCTCGTATCGGGGCGGGTTCGGCCAGGGCTCGATCGACCAGGGCTCGATCGATCAGGGCGGGTTCGACGACAACTCGGGGACGGTCTCCAACGGCGCAGTTCCCGGACCCTCGTCGGGGTCGGTCCAGGGGCCGTCGACGTCCACGCGCGGGAGCTGACCCATGACGGCGACCGCGGCGACGGTGCTTGCCGAGGACCGCTTCCGTTGCATGGGGTCCGACGCCCACATCGTCCTCGGCGGTGCCGACGCCGTGACGGTCGATGAGCTCGTCGAGCGCGCACGGGCCCGGCTCGGCTTCCTCGAGCGCTCGTGGAGCCGGTTCCTCCCTGACAGCGAGGTGAGCGTCGCCAACGCGGCGCCCGGCACCTGGCACGCCGTCAGCAGCGAGACGATCGGGCTGGTTCGACGGGCGCTGGGGGCGTGGGAGGCGACCGACGGCAGGTTCGACCCGATGCTGCTGCACGACGTCGTCGCCGCCGGCTACGCGACGACGTTCGATCCGATCGACGTCGGCCCGCCGGCGGTGCGTTCGCTCGGCACGGCCGTCGGCACGGCCGTCGGACGATCCAGGGCAGTGGAGTCAGGGCCCGGCATCGACCTCGATGAGTCCCAGCAGCGGATCCGCGTCCACCCCGGGTCCGGGTTCGATCCGGGTGGGATCGGGAAGGGCTTCGCAGCCGACCTCGTCGCCGGTGAGCTCCTCGACGCGGGTGCCACCGGCGTGTGCGTGAACGTCGGAGGGGACCTGCGCGTGGCCGGGCCACCGCCGCTCGGCGACGGACTTGCCGACGGACTCGATCACGGACTCACCGACACCGCGTCATCGGCGTGGATCGTCGAGGTGGAGGACCCGCGTGACCCTGCAGGCGGCGTCGTCCGGCGACTCAGCGTCGCGGCCGGCGGCGTCGCGACCTCCAGTCGCTGTCGACGGCGGTGGCGGCGTCCCGACGGAAGCGAGGCGCACCACCTGATCGATCCGTCGAGCGGCGAACCGGCGGCCGGCGACGTGCTCACAGCGACTGTGGTCGCATCGCAGGGCTGGATCGCCGAGGCGCTCGCTACGGCGGTGTTCCTCGCAGGAGCGGCGGAGGCACCCGGGATCGTGGAGCGCGTGGGTGCCACCGGTGTGATCGTGACCTCGGGCGGGGTGATCGACCTGCCAGGCCTCGACGCGTTCGTGGTGAGGCCGTAGACGCCCGTCGGGTGATGCGGTCGGTGTGGTAGAGCAGCGGAATGACCGGTCCCGTCGACGAGCCGTCGGACACGCCGCTGTGGACGCCACCGCCATCGCGCCTGCTGGCGTCGCGGATGGACGGGCTCCTCGTGCAGGCCTCCGACATGGCGGGGCGCAGGATGTCGGGTACAGCCGAGCTGCACCGGTGGTCGGTCGAGCACCCGGAGACCTTCTGGCGGATGGCACTCGCCTCGTTGCTGCCGGGGGTCGTGCCGCATGGTCCGGTGCTCGAGCGTGGCGCGCACATGGCGGACGTCCGCTGGTTCCCCGAGGTGCAGATGAACGTCGCGCACGAGATCCTCGCCGGCGGCGAACCCGACTCGGTGCTCCTGGTCGCGGTCGACGAGCGTGGACGGCGACGTGAGCTGACCCGGGCCGATACCACTGTCGAGGTGGGCCGGATCGCCGCGGCGCTGCGCGACGCAGGTGTCGGGGTGGGCGACCGCGTCGTGGCGTGGATGCCGAACACGGTGGAGACGGTGCTGCTGATGCTCGGCGCAGCATC
>CAYSCB010000211.1:0-5528 GCA_964429335.1 uncultured Aquihabitans sp. | reverse complement strand
ATCCGATGCGCGTTCTGGCGGGAGCGTGGCGTCCCTGGCCGCGCTCGGCATGGCCGCCGTCGAGCCGCCCGACCTGGTCGTGCTCGTCGGGGCGTCGTTCGGCCTCCTGCTGGGCGGTCGACGGTTCTGGGAGATGGTGCCCGGCGCGAAGATCGTGCAGCTGCACCCGGGTCCCGCAGAGATCGGACGGCTCGGGCCGGTCGACGTCGCCCTGCTCGGTGACCTCGCGGCGGGTCTGGACGCGTTGGCGCAACAGGCGTCCGTCGGTGACGTCTCCGGCTGGACCGCGCGTGCGACGGGACTCAAGCGGCTGGGTGATCTGCTCTTCGAGAGCGCAGCGATGGAGGACGACGGCATCCATCCGCACCGCGTCGCGAAGGAGGTCGCCGACACCCTGCCGACCGACACGATCCTCGTCCGCGACGGTGGCGAGACCGCACAGTGGATGGACTGGGCGCTCGGCGCGTCCGACATCGTCCAGTCGGTGACCTTCGGCTACCAGGGCCACCTCGGCGTCGGCCAGGGGTTCTCGATCGGGGCGCAGGTCGCACATCCCGGCGCACGGGTCGTCCAGGTGACCGGCGACGGCGCGATCGGGTTCCACATCCAGGAGTGGGACACGATGGTCCGCCACGAGCTGCCGATCGTCACCGTCGTGTTCAACAACGCCTCCTGGGGCATGTCGATCCACGGACAGCACGCCGTCTACGGACCCGACGGCGACGTCATCTCACGGCTGGCTCCTACCCGCTACGACCTCGTCGCCGAGGGCTTCGGTGCGTTCGGCCAGCACGTGAGTAACATCGACGGGATCCGACCGGCGATGGAGCGGGCGTTCGACTCGGGTCGCCCGTCGGTCATCAACGTGGTCACGTCCGCGAAGGTCGTCCACCCGCTCACCCTGTCGCTCCTCGGGGACCTGAGCGGCGACGGCGGCATCGCCCTGCCCTACTACGAGAACCTCGACAGCCCGTAGGCGTCGACGATCCCCTCACGTCCCGGCGGCGTGACGCGTGTCATGCAGTGACGCGTGTCATGCAGTGCGCGGGAACCGGACGCACGTCCCGTGCGACTGCCTCCACAGACCGTTCGACGGAGGAGGCGCGGGTGCGGAGACGATGGACTGGACAGCCGGCGGTGGCACTGCTCGGCGTTGCGCTGCTCGGCGTTGCGCTGCTCGCCGTCGGTTGCGGCAACGGCGACGACACCGGGTCCGGATCGACGACGACCACCGGATCGGCGAGCGACACCGACCTGAGCGGTTCTCTCACCGTGATGGCCCCCGGTACGTTGAAGGGCCTCCTCGAATCGGCCAAGGCCACGTTCGAATCCGACCACCCCGGCGTGAAGGTGGCCCTGAACCTGGGCCACGTGCCGACGCTGCTCACCCAGATCGAGGGTGGGGTCCCAGCAGACGTCCTCGTGACGCCGGACGCCACGACGATGGGGCAGGCTGCCGGCAAGGGACTGCTCGACGGGGACGCCGAGGTCATCGCTCGCAACAAGTTGGCCCTCGTGGTACCGGCCGGCAACCCCGCGGGCGTCAAGGGCGTCGACGCGCTCGGCGACGAGAGCAAGCGGACCGCTGTCTGCGCGAAGGAGCTCCCGTGCGGGAAGCTCGCCGAGCAGCTCGCCGCGAAGAGCTCGATCTCGCTGAGCGCCGACACCCTCGAGCCCGGTGGCTCACCCGCGATCGTGACCAAGGCGTCGACCGGGGAGATCGACGTCGGCCTGGTCTTCGCCACCGACATCAGAGCCGGCGGCGACAAGGTCGAGGCGATCCCGATCCCCGACGCGTCGAACGTCTCCTCGGAGGTGTCCGCATCGGTGCTGAAGGCATCGACCAATGCCGCCGCAGCACAGGCGTTCATCGAGCTGCTGGCGTCCGCGCAGGGACGGTCGCTGGTCACCGCAGCGGGGTTCGAGGCACCCTGAACGACGGCACCCGCTCCCGGGCCCACCAGGCGGACCGTGCGCCGATCTCGTTCATCGCTGTCGGCGTGCTCGCCGCGCTGTTCCTGGCGCTCCCGGTCGTCGGTCTGATCGTCCGGGCTCCGTGGGGTGACATCGCCGACCGGCTGACCCGCCCGGGAGTCGGTGATGCGATCCGGCTCTCGGCGGTGTGCGCGACGGCGTCGACGTTGGTCGCGCTGGCGCTCGGGGTGCCGCTCGGCTGGCTGCTGGCCTACCGGCGCTTCCCCGGCCAGGCGCTGCTGCGCGCGGTGGTGTTGGTGCCGCTGCTGCTGCCCCCGTTGGTGAGCGGCGTCGGCCTCCTGTCGATGCTGGGACGACGCGGCCTCATCGGCCGCTTCCTCGACGACTGGTTCGGGATCACCCTGCCGTTCAACACCGCCGGCGTCGTCGTGGCCGTGTCGTTCGTGGCGCTCCCGTTCGTCGTCATCACGATGGAGAGCGGTTTCCGGTCGGTCGACCGACGGCTCTCCTCGGCCGCGGCGACGCTCGGTGCCGGCCCGGGCACCGTGACACGCACGATCACTCTGCCGCTGGTCGCACCGTCGCTCGCTGCCGGCGCCGCCCTCGCGTGGGCGCGGTCGCTCGGGGAGTTCGGTGCGACGGTCACCTTCGCCGGGAACCTCCCCGGCCGTACCCAGACCCTGCCGCTAGCGACCTTCCTCGCGCTCGAGACTGACCTCGACCAGGCGGTGCTGCTCAGCATGCTGATGCTGGTTCCGACCGTGATCGTGCTGGTGCTGATACGTCGACGTTGGCGGTTGTCGCTGTGACGCTGCGCTTCGACGGCACCGTCGACCTCGGACGCTTCGTGCTGGACGCCGGCTTCGACTGCGCACCGGGCGAGACGATCGCGCTCGTCGGCTCGAACGGTTCGGGCAAGTCGACGGCTCTCAACGCGCTCGCGGGGCTGCTGGGCCTGTCGAGCGGCGAGCTGTCGATGGACGGGACGGCGTTGGATCGCCCGGCCGACGGCATCTGGGTGCCACCGGAGGATCGCCGCACGGGGATGATGTTCCAGCGCTTCCTGTTGTTCCCGCACCTGACGGTGCTCGACAACGTCGCATACGGCGTCCGCCGCAACGGGACCGAGCGCGCCGCAGCAGAGCGCACCGCCCGTTCCTGGCTCGATCGCTTCGGGGTGGAGGAGCTCGCAGGAGCCCACCCCGACTCGCTGTCCGGCGGACAGGCGCAACGCGTCGCTCTCGCACGTGCGCTGGCGCGTAAGCCGCGCCTGCTGCTGCTGGACGAGCCGCTGAGCGCGCTGGACTCGGAGACCAGGCTCGACGTCCGCTGCGAGATCCACCGTCATCTCCGCGGCTTCGACGGCTACACGGTGCTCGTCGCCCACGACGTGGTCGACATCATGGTGCTCGCCGACCGCGTGGTCGTCCTCGACGACGGTCGTGTCACGCAGGTCGCCGACCCGGTCGGACTCGAACGACGTCCCCGGAGCGCGTACGCCGCTGCGCTCGTCGGCACCAACCTGCTGCGGGCGCACCGACGGGGAGACGTCATCGAGCTCGCAGACGACGTCGCCGTCGCATCCTCTGCACCCGGTCCCGACGGGCCGGTCGACGTCATCGTCGCTCCACGTGACGTGACCGTGTCACACGCCGACGGACGGACCGGCGCGGGTAGTTGGCACGCGCCGATCATCGGGATGGAAGCCGCCGGCAACGAGGTCCACCTCCGTGTCGGGGGTACGGTCCCCATCGCGGCGCGTGCCACACTCGACTCGCTGCGCGACCTGCACCTGAGTCCAGGCGCGATCGTCCAGGTCACCATCGACCCGACGCACCTGCGGGTGTTCGACGATGGCGACACCGATCGACCCGTCGACCCACGGGATCGAACCTACCAACAGGCAATCCACCAAGGAGGCTGACATGTCACGCAACGCAGGCGACCGGCTCGAGTGCGAGAAGTGCGGAGCGACCCTCGTCTACGAGAAGCCGTGCCCGTGCCCACCGGAGATGGAGCACGCAGAGATCTGCTGTGGAGAGCAGATGAAGAAGGTCGACCAGAGCTGACCGGGTCCCCGGCCGAGGTCCGGATCAGCCGGCGCCGCTGCGAGCGGCGATCCGGACCTCGGCGTCGGCACCCGCGAGTTCGAGGACCTCGTCGAAGCCGGCCTTCAGGCACTCGATGAACCGGTCGTGATCGGGAACCGCTCCTCCGTCGGTGTTGACCCCGATGTAGCAGCGACCGGAGTGCGACATCAGCGTAATGTTCGCCGCAGCGCCGATCGTCGGACCGAACGCCCAGAACCCGGTGACCCGGCCGCCGGCGATGAAGACGTCGAGGTCGAACCCCGGGACGTTCGAGGCCACGACGTCGACGTTCTTCAACATGCCGCCGAGCACCGCTGATGGCATGAGGTTGAGCACACCCGCGATCGTCTCGGAGTGCGGGAGCGCGGGCTCGGAGCGCCACTGCCGGGTGATGTCGTCGATCGCCCGCATCCGGCCGGCCGGGTCCTGCTCACCGACCGGGATCGTGATGCGCACGAGCGAGATGCGGTTGCCTCCCGAGGCATCCCCGGCCTCGCGGAGGCTGATCGGCATCGTGACGCGCACCTCGTCCACCGAGGTGCGGTACTCGGCGTGGTAGTGCGCGAGCCCACCGGCGATCCCGGCGAGGAACGCGTCGTTCAGGGTCGCCGAGGCTGCCGATGCCGCAGCACGGAGGTCCGCCAGGGGCAGATCGAGCGCCTGGTACTGCCACGACATCCGGCGACCCGCCATGATCGGCGACGACGTCTTCGGCACGGGTTGCACGAAGCGGAACGTCGAGCGGATGTTGTCGACCGCATCGCCCCACACCCCGATCGGGTGGCGGGCGACCTGCATGCCGAACGCCGGGATCGACCTCGCGACGTTGCGGGTGATGCCCCATAGCCGAGCCGCGTCGAAGCGAAGCGCGCTCACCCCGGCGTCGATCAGGTGCTCCGACGGGTCCTCCGGTTCCGGTGGCATCTCGCCGAGCTCACCCGGCTCACGCTCCAGGTCCACGAGGTGCTCCGCCAACTCGATCCCGCCGATCCCGTCGGTCAGCGCGTGGTGGAGCTTCAACACGAACGCCGCTCCGCCGTCCGCGAGCCCCTCGAACAGCGTGAACTCCCACCGCGGCCGGACCGGGTCGAAGGCGGTCATCCCAGCGACCCGCGCGTAGTCCATCACCGTGTCGAGCGTGCGCGGCTCCGGTGCGGCGACACGTCGCATGTGCCAGCTCAGGTCGAAGTCGCGGTCACGGACCCAGCGTGGTTGCGTCAGCGGCGGCACGCCGAGCTCGAGGCGCCGACGGAAGTTCGGCACCAGTCGGGTGGCGCGTTCGGCCCGTTCGACGAGGCGCTGCCACTCGGGCACCCGGTCGAGGGTGGCGACCACCACGATCGTCGAGCGCAGGACCGGGTCGTCCTCCATCATCACGGTGAACGCATCGGCGTCGCTGAGGTGTTCGTCGTCCATCGCGACGCGAGGTTAGGACCTCTGGGCGCCGACGTCTCAGGGAGTCATGTCCCGTGGCATCGGACACCCGTCCGCGCGTAGCGTGTC
>CAYSCB010000210.1:0-5539 GCA_964429335.1 uncultured Aquihabitans sp. | reverse complement strand
CCGCCGAGGGTGATCGCAGCGAACCCGAAGATCAACGTGAGCTGCATGAGGTTGGACCCGAGACCCCGACCCGGTGCGGTGAACACCCCGGCGACCGTACCGACGGTCGCCGCCAGGCCCCAGCCGAGCATCAGCAGCTTCGGGACCGGCACCCCGACCAGCGACGCGGACTCCGAGTTCGACGCCACCGCCCGCATCGCGAGCCCGAGTCGGGTGCGCTGGAACAGCAGCCAGAACGCGATCGCCAGCAGCGCGAGCACGATCACGGCACCGATCTTCTGCCAGGTGACCGACACACCGGCGATCGTCACCTGGCCGTTTCCGAACAGCGGTGGGAGCTCCCGGTCGAGGGTTCCCCAGATCAACTGCGCCAGGCCGTTGACGCCGACGAACAGGCCGATCGTCACCATCACCACCGCGAGCGGTCGCTCGTGCGGGTCCCCGACGGGGCGGACCGCGACCTGGTGGATCACCGCGCCGAGGCCGAACCCGCCGGCCATCCCGGCGAGGACGGCCAACGGCAGCGGCACGCCGATGTCCCACACCGTCCAGACCATGAACGTGGAGAACATCGCCATCTCGCCCTGGGCGAAGTTCAACAACCCCGTCGAGCGGTAGATCACGACGAGGCCGAGACCGAGCATCGCGTAGATGGCACCGTCCCCGATCCCGACGAAGAGCACCTGGAGGAAGTCCTGCATCTCAGATCCCCAGATAGGCCTTGCGGACGGTCTCGTCGTGCTGGAGCTGCGACGCCGGACCGGCTGCGACGATCGTGCCGGCCTCCAGCACATAGGCACGGCCGGCGAACTCGAGCGCGAGGTTCGCGTTCTGCTCGACGAGCAGCACCGCCGTGCCGGTGCTGGTCGTGATCTCACGGAGTCGACTGAAGACCTCGGCGGTGACGAGCGGGGCGAGCCCGAGCGACGGCTCGTCGAGCAGCAGCAACCGTGGGCGCGACATGAACGCACGGGCGATCGCCAGCATCTGCTGCTCGCCACCGGACATGGACCCGGCGGCCTGGTCACGACGCTCGCCCAACCTCGGGAACATCGTGCACCACTGTTCGATGTCGGCGTCGATGTCGGCGTCGCGGCGGGTCCACGCGCCGATGCGCAGGTTCTCGTACACGGTCAGGTCGTTGATCGTCCCACGCCCCTGCGGGACGTGCGCGATGCCGGCCTGCACGATCTGATCCGGTCGACGGCCGATGAGGGACTGCCCGTCGAAGCGCACCTCACCGCGTCCGGCGATCATGCCCGAGATGGCCCGCAGCGTCGTCGTCTTGCCGGAGCCGTTCGCGCCCAGCACGACGACGAGCTCACCCGCGTCGACGTCGAGGTCGATCCCGAACAGCACCTCGACGATCCCGTAGCCGGCCCGCAGGTCCCGGACTTCGAGCAGGCTCATGTGGGGCAACCGCCGCGTTCTTGGGCCGCCGAGCATTCCTGGGCGCGGAATCGACACATCGTGTCGACTCCAACCCCCGAGTTCGTCTGGGGGCGGGTCATGCGGGTGCGCCCAGGTAGGCGGCGATGACCCGGGGGTCGTCACGGATCTCGGCCGGCGCCCCCTCGGCGATCTTGCAGCCGAGGTCCATCACGACGACCTTGTCCGAGACCGACATGACCATCGACATGTGGTGCTCGACGAGGAGCACGGTCAGCTCGAACTCGTCACGAATCCGGCGGACCAGCTCGCCGAGCTCATCGACCTCGCCGTGGGTCAGGCCGCTTGCCGGCTCGTCCAGCATCAGCAACCGCGGCCGGCCGACGAGCGAGCGGGCGAGCTCGATCCGCTTGAGCGTGCCGTACGGCAGACCGGCACACGGCCTCGGGGCGAGGTGCGCGAGCGACAGGCGTTCGAGTGCGTCCATCGCCGCTGCACGCAGGGCGCGTTCCTGCGACGGCGCCGGCGGCAGGCGCAGGGCGGCGGCCCAGAACCCGCCACGGCTGCGGGCGTGGCCGCCGACCATCACGTTGTCGAGCACCGACAGCCCGGGCACCAGCGCCAGGTTCTGGAACGTGCGCCCGATGCCGAGCTCTGCGATCCGGTGCGGAGGGAGACCCAGCAGGTCGTGACCATCGAAGCGCACCGACCCCGACGTCGGCCGGTAGATGCGGCTCACGACGTTGAACAGCGTGGTCTTGCCGGCCCCGTTCGGTCCGATCAACGCGCAGATCTGACCCTCGTCGATCGAGAAGGAGAGCGAGTCGAGCGCGATGACACCACCGAAGCGGACACCGACGTCGCTCACCTCCAGAACCGCCACGCATCCCCCGTCCTGTCGATCGTGACACCCGGAGATCCGGGCGACCCGCGGTGGTCGCGGGGTGGTTGGGCGGTGAGGCTAGCGCCGTGCCGACCGCCCGGACGCGATCCCGCGAGGAACGAAGCACTTACCGTCAACCCACCCCGAACTCGGGTCGCCGAGCACGCCATGCGGTCACGATCCGACCCGAGTACCGCACGGAGGGATGTCGGGATGGTCCGATCGCAGGATCAGCGGCGGGCTTCCATGAACATGTCGCGGAGCTCCTCGTAGGACTCGATCACGCGTCCGGCGCCGAGCACGACCGACTCGAGCGGCTGGCGCACGAGCCGCACCGGCACCTCGCACTCCTCGGCGAGTCGCAGGTCGAGCCCCTTGAGCATCGCGCCGCCGCCCACGAGGTGGATGCCCCGTTCGATGAGGTCCTGCGCCAGCTCCGGCGGCGCCTCCGACACGCAGCTCAGCACCGAGTCGACCATCGCGTTCACCGGCTCCGAGATCGCCTCCCGGACTTCGGCCGCCGACAGGATCACGGTCTTGGGCAGGCCCGTCATCAGGTCGCGACCGCGCACCTCGGCCCGGACCTCGTCGGGTGTCGGGTGTGCGGAGCCGATCAGGATCTTGATCTCCTCCGCCGTCGGTTCGCCGATCGCGATCCCGTACTGGCGTCGGATGTAGGTGATGATCGCTGCGTCGATGTCGAACGAGCCGACGCGGACCGCCTGCAGCGCGACGATCCCGCCGAGCGAGATCAACGCCGTCTCGGACGTGCCACCCCCGATGTCGACGACCATGTTCGCCATCGGTTCGTTGATCCGCAGCCCCGAACCGATCGCAGCGGCCATCGGTTGTTCGATCAGCTGCGCCTCGGTCGCTCCGGCCTTGCGAGCCGCCTCGGTCACCGCACGCTTCTCGACCGCCGTGATCGCGGACGGCACGCAGATGACCACGCGCGGGCGGTTGAATCGGTTGACCCCGACCCGCTTGAGCAGCAGTCGGATCATCTCCTGGGTGACCTCGAAGTCGGTGATCGCTCCCTGGCGCAGCGGTCGGACCGCGACGATGTAGCTCGGGGTCCGACCGATCATCTTCCAGGCGTCCCGCCCCATGGCGAGCACCTCGTTGCTGCGGCTGTTCAGCGCGATCACCGACGGCTCGTTCAACACGATGCCCTCGCCGCGGGCGTACACCAGCGTGTTCGCAGTACCGAGGTCGATGGCGAGATCCCGTCCCAGGGCTACGACCTCCGGCTCCGGCCACGTCGCACGACGCGCCCCTCGATCTGACCGTCCGGTCCGGTGCCCGGCTCGGGCGCGAGCGCCCGCATCTTCTCGTTGAACTGCTCGACGCTCGAATGCGGCGACGACGACGAGGACGGTGGCCGGCTGCGAAGGACCAGCACCGTCACGCCGACGACGCTGACCACGACCGCGAGGAGCAGGAACACCAGGTTGCTCACGGTCGCACACCACCCGGAGGGTCGTTGTCGGCGTCGCCGATCACGTGGGCGTCGCCGTCGATCAGGTGGGCACCGACGTCGCCAGCGGTGACGAGCGTCCGGGATCCGAGCCCCCAGTCCTCGCCGTCACGCCACCGCTCGCGCTTCCAGATCGGCACCGATGCCTTCACCGCGTCGATCCCGAACCGGGCGGCGACGAACGCCTCGTCCCGGTGGGGCGCGGACACCGCCACGATCACCGCTGCCTCGCCGATGGGGACCTCGCCGGTGCGGTGCAGTGCCACGACCCGACCGAGCGACGGCCACCGCACGCGCATCTCCGCGACCACGTCGGCCAGTCGGGGCACGGCCAGTTCGTCGTAGGCCTCGTAGACGAGGAGGTCGACATCAGGACGCCCCTCGGCATGGTCACGCGCCGTGCCGGTGAACACCACGACCGCCCCGCAGTCAGGCCGCACCACCCATCCCGACGCGTCGGCGAGCGGGAGCGCGGACGCGACAAGACCCACCCAGTCGTCGCCGTCGGGCGCACCGGCGTCGAATCGAACCGGTGCCGTCCCGACCTCGTGCTGGGAGCCAGCGTCGTTCTCGGCCACGACGCCATCGTAGGGAACCGGGGAGGTCGAGCACAGGTGGGGTCGCGACCTCCACCTGCGTCCCCGTCGGTATCGTCGGAGGCCATGCACGAACCGGGTGGAGCAGGCCGCAACCGTGGCGTGCCATCCGACGACTCCTCCGAGACCCGCACCTGGGTCCATCCGAGCGAGCTCGGTCTGCGAACCCGGACCCGTTCGGACCATCGGCGCGGCGCCTGGCTCGCCGTCGGGCTCACCCTCGTCGGCGTCGGCCTCCTCGCGTTCGTCATCACGATGGACCACGACGGGACCGGGACCCGGACGACCACGCTGACCGCGTCGGTCGACACCGTCTCAGCGACCCTCGCCCAGGTGACCGTCGTCCGGGGTGAGGACCGCAGCACCGTCACCGGCGTCGTCCTGGACCGTCATGGTCACGTCGCGGTGCGCGCCGAGGCGCTCGACTCCGCCGACGCGATCTGGGTGAGCAGCGGCGGCCGCGATGCCCGGCGCGCCGCCGCCGTCGACATCGATCACGCCACCGGCGTCGCTGTGCTGACGATGCCCGAACGTGCCGGGACCCCGGCGATGATCAGGTCCTCCACCTCTCCGGGCGACGAGGTGTTCGTCACCCAGGTCGGCACCGGTGAAGCCGCCCCGACTGTCGAGCACGCCCGTGTCCAGACGACACGGAGCCCACTCTCCGGATGGGCCTCCGGGAACACATGGGCGCTCATCCGCGTCCGCTCCACGACCGGTTCCGCGTCGGTCCCGGACTCCGGGTCGACCTCTGCCTCGGTGCCGGCCGACGGGCGTATCACGACGACGACAGCATCGAGGGAGCGCGGCGGATCCCCGCCGGGCACGGAGGCGACCCCCTCCGACGGCGACCGGGACGATGAGTCCGACGACGGCGCAGCGTTCGACCGCAGCGGCCGGTTGGTCGGCCTCGTCGTCGATGGCGACGGCGACCGTCTCGACCTCGTGCCCGCTGCAACCCTCGTGCAGGTGGCAGCGTCGTTGGGCGTGACGCCGTGGCTTGTGCGGGACTGGTGTCGCAAGGCGGGTGTGGCGCTCTCGAAGTCGGCGGGGTTGCAGGCTGCCTATGCGGGAGGTGCGGGCAAACCGAGCGGCCCTTTGAAGTACACCGTGGACGCAACGGTGTTCGAGCGCGATCTGACTCCTACTTCAGCGTGGCTGTTGGGCGTGATTGCCGGGGACGGCTGTGTGGTG
>CAYSCB010000209.1:0-5578 GCA_964429335.1 uncultured Aquihabitans sp. | reverse complement strand
ATCTCCGCCCGAGCGTCCGCTGAACTAGCGGCCACGGTGAAGCGATGGACTGCCCGATTGACCGAGCTCTCCACGCGTGCCGCCACGTTCGCCCTGTTGCGAGCGAGATGCGCCTCGACCAGCGCCTCCCGCGATGAGCCGACGAAGTCCTCGAGGGTCTGATCCTGAGCGAGCACGAGCAGCACCGCCTGGAACCAGTACCTCTCCCACCATGCGTCTTGGTCGAGTCCTGCGAAGGGCGAGCTTGCGGAGTGAAGCTCGGAGTTGCGCTGAGCAGCGATCAGTCCTGCTTCTTGTGCGCTGAACGGTGGAAAGGCGCGCGCACAGCGACCGAAGATCGCCTTCGCTGGGATGGACTTGAACCGTGCAACGTCATTGGACAGCCCCGCAGCGATTAGGAGGCTCCTACCGTCGTCCTGAGGATCGGCGATCAGTAGAGGATTGACGTTCGCGAGGGCGGACTTCCCCAGCAGTTCGAGGGCGGCCGCCGCCCAGAGGGCGGCGTGCTCGAAGTCTCCCTCTTCAACTGCTGCGAACGATCGATTGATCTGCGACTTCGCCTTCATCCAAAGGCCGTGTCGGTCGTAAGGAGTTGTCATGCGGCCTCCAGTGAAGCATCAGGCGCCGGATCTCACGCTGGGAGCCTGGGACGGCTGCTGCCCGACCATGAAGGCAGCGGGCATTGTCGATGACGAGTGAGCAGGGAGAGCCGCCCCAGTGGTGCTCGTGCGCTGCTTGGATCGCATCAGCGAACCAGTCACTCGCGAATCTCGCCGCAGGGTCCACTGGGCGCATGCAGCCTGGGTCGTAACGCAACTCTCCACGTCGAGAGAGGGCGTGAACGAAGAACTCCAACCGCCCGGAGCCCACGGCGAACACACCGCATTCCAGGGACTGACGTTCCCGCGAGGAGAGAGCAGCTCGGTCGAGTTTCAGGAGCAGCGTCGGGGTGGAACCCGAATGGACGCTGGACTCGAGAATGACGAGCGATGGAGGTCGGAGCAGGTGCGCACCATCCGTATGCAGTGGGAGCGTGCCGAGTCCGAATCGACTGCTCAGGGACTTCGGGTGAGCGCGGTCTCGTTCGGTGGGCCTCAAGTTGGCAACGGGCCCGTGGCCTCGCCGCGTCGGCTCGACCTCGATCCGGCCATCCTCGGTTGCGCTCAGGATCTCGCGAATCGAAAGGTCACATTTTGTCCAGCCGAGCTCCTCAGCCTCCGCTGCAACTTCACGAAACAGCCTTCTCGGTTCCACGGCTCCGATCATGCACGGCGGGTCGGCGCTGCGCTAGGGATGCCAATCGGCCGTAGCCGCAGCCACACAGGTGGGATCGAGCCGTAGACGAGGATGCCTTCTCCAGTCCGCAGCCGGCGGATGGCGTCGACCCGAGCGAAGCGGCGCCACGAGGTGTGCTCCGAGACGGATCGGCGAGGCCCGTAAAGGTCCCCTGAGCGGTTGACCTCGGTGCGTCGTTCGTCGCCGATGAGACGGCTGACGTACTCCAGGGTGGGGTCGTCGGCGATGCCGGCGCCGAAGAGCTTGGCGCGGTGGTTGTTGAGCACGGTCTGTGCGCGTTCGCCGTAGATGGACTTGATCTGGGCAAGGTCCTGCCAGATCGACACGAAGGTGATCCCATGGCTCCTCGCTGTGGATGCGTAGCCGGGGAGGTCGCGCAGCGGGGCGATGTTGCCTGCCTCGTCCAGCAGGACCAGGCAGGGTCGTTCGAGCGTTCCGCCGTGTCTGTTCGCTTCGTCGTAGGCGGCTCGGATTGCTTGTTGGATGAGCACCGAGAGCACGGGCCGGAGCCGTGCCTGCTCGTGTGCAGTCGCCACCACGAAGATCGTGTTGTTGCCCGTCAGCCACTCGGCGACGTCGATCTCGCTGGAGGACGCCGCGTCGCCGACGCCGGGGTCGGCGTAGCCGGCGAGGACGTTCTCCATGGTCGCGAACACCGAGCCCTTCAGCCGCTTCTCTTTGCCCCACAGGGCCTGGGCGGAGATCAGCGCTGGGACGGGGGGACCTTCCGAGCGACGGAGTGCGCGTGCTTCCTCACGAAGCTGCCGGTCCACACGCTGACTGAGCTCTGCGTCGATCTCGCGGGTGATCTGTTGTTGGACGTCGGGCGGCCAGAAGACGAAGTCCTGATCGACCCAGCGTCCGTCTCGGCCTCCGTCTGGGTCGCGGTATCTGTCTTTGGCGTCGGCGAGCAGTTCGCTGCGGACCTCCTCGGCGTTCATGGAGCGGATCTGGTGGTCCCTGCCCCGATCCGTGAGCGTCGCGATGGCGTCGTCGAGCCCCTCGGAGTCCACCAGTGCCGCCTCCACCTCGCCTTCCTCCTGGAGGTCGACCCATCTGACGACGTCGGACATCGTCCGGCCGGACACGGCAGCGGCGTGCAGGTAGGGAGCGAGCCCCTTGCGAGCCTGGGAGTACCAGTAGTCGCCGTCGGTGACGCTGTCGGACTTGGGTTGCGCTGCTTCGCACAGCCAGGTGGCCACCCGCATCGCTCCGATCCAGTCGGTGCAGGCGGACAGCGGTGACCATCTCGCGGCGGCGAGTCCGGTGCATGCAGTGGGGTCGTAGACCCACGTCGTGCCGGCCTGAGATCGGTGCGCCAGTGTGGCGTCGAGCAGGTCGGTCTTCACGCTGGTGGCGATGATCGGACCGTCCCATTCCAACAGGGCGGGAATGGCGAAGCCGACGGTCTTGCCGCAGCCGGTCGGTCCGACAACCGCCAGGCTGGTCTGCGGTTCAGCTGCGAGCAGCCGTCGCCCGTGGAGCCCGAGAGTCAGTCGGCCGCAGGTCGGATGCCGCACAGCCAGCGAGCCTGTGTCACGAGACTTGGCCAGGCCGCCTTCCCCGGCACCGAACGGGCCTCGGCCTCGCCGGTGCCCCGTCCACCAACGCAACCCCACCCAGCCGAGGCCGATGACGCCAGCGGACACGACGGCGGTCGCAGCCCAGTACGGCACCGGCCCGGGTAGGTGCCCCTGGACCCGTTCGGGCCACGCGTTCGATGGTCGGTCGAGGGTGCCGGGAAGCGATAGTAGGGCCTCGATGCTGTCGGAGAGCCCGGCGTCGAAGGCGCCTCCGCCGAAGAGGGCGGCAGCCAGTTCGGCTCCGGCGAGCACCACGAGCGAGATCCCGGCGCCGACACCTGCGATGCCGAGGAGGATCGTTGCGACCAGGTCCTCGATCGCGTCGATCTGGGTGGGAGGCCGCGAAGGCGCTGGGCGGGTGGCCTTCACGGTCCGACCATCGCCGCATCGGTGTCGCAGAACGCCCGCTCGTGGGCGCCGATGGTGTGAGCGACCACGGCGCTGCGTCCGGCGACCTTCCACAGCGCCCGGCCCTTCACCAGTCGGGGCAGGAGCTGAGCCTCTGTGGAGGTGAGCCCGAGCATGGCGCCGGCTTCGACGACTTGGTCCGTCGACTGGCGGAACAGGACGCGGGTCTGAGTGTCAGCGAGCAGACCCATCGACACCTTTGCCGCGCTCGTGCCGTCG
Source organism: uncultured Aquihabitans sp. (assembly GCA_964429335.1). Classification (GTDB taxonomy): domain Bacteria; phylum Actinomycetota; class Acidimicrobiia; order Acidimicrobiales; family Microtrichaceae; genus Dermatobacter. Next base: position 2,072 of record CAYSCB010000209.1, on the reverse strand, counting down.
TCGGTCTGGGAGCGCAGATCGGACAGCCGGTGGACGATCGCGACGTTCGCGACTCCGTAGGACCGTGACAGCTTCCAGCACGCTTGCAGGTACTTCGACGTCCGTTCAGAGCCCAACAGCGCCCATGCTTCGTCGAGCACCTGTAGTCGTCGCGGGCCGCCCGGCGTAGCCATCAGGTTCTGCAGCCATGCGGTGGTGGCGATCAGCACCAGGGTGAGCGCCTCTGGGTCGTGATGAACCGCGGAGAGATCGATGACCAGCCCGGGACCCTGCCAGTCGATCGCAACGTTGGTCGTGCCGTCGAACATGCCGCGCAGGGAGCGATCCAGCAGCTTCCCCAACGCGTACGGGATCGCCTCGATCGACCTCGCAAGGTCCTCGGCGCTGGTGGACGTGGGGACCATCTCCGTCGTTGGAGCGACCATCAGGGCCGCCACGTCAGCGAGCGTCGGCTCGGTCACCCCGGATCGGGCGAGCACCTGCATCGCGCCACCCAGCACCGCGTCCTCGACGGGCGACAGGTCGCGACGCAGCACTGAGCCCAGCAGAGTCGCCAACATCTCTGCTCGTCGCCGCACCCGCTCGCTCTCATCCGCAGCAGCTGCCGGGCCCGGGTCGAGCGGGTTGATGCGACTCACGCCACCCGGGTGGAGCTTGATGACCGTGAGGCCCAGGGCCTCGGCAAGCGGGAGGTACTCGCCCTTGGGGTCGGCGATGGCGACCCACCGTCCGAACACGCCAACCGAGCGGTGGATGAACGTCTTCGCGGTCGCCGACTTCCCGACGCCAGGTTCGCCGGCGATCAGCATGTTGGGGTTGGTGATGATCCCGGCGGCGTAGGCCTCGAAGGGGTCGAACGCGAACCCTCCACCGCCGGTCAGGAGGTTGGCCCCCAGGTAGACGCCACCGACGCCGAGTCCGAGCTCGGCGGCGAACGGATACGCGGAGCACAGGTGCGCGGTCGTGGCCCGGTGCCGGGGAAGCGCGAGCTTCGGTCTCACTCCCAGCTCCGACGGGATGGACCGATGCCGAGCGGCAGCGTGCACGCGAACGCGGTGTCATGTTGCGCGTTGAGGCGACGGAGCTGGATCCCGGCGTGGGCAGCGATCTGCTCCCATTCGGCACAGGAGCGTTCGAGGGTGTCGACGTCGGCGGCGGTCACCGTGATGAGCCCGCAGAACTCGAGCTCGCAGTAGCCGGCCACGAGCTCCGACTCGCGGGCTGCGACATCGGACTCTGCGCGCCGATGGCGTGCCCCGACGCGGAACCCCGACCGAGACCGCTGTTCGGCGTCGACGACCAGTCGGGTCGAGTCCTTGTCGACCTGACGCTGGCTCTTCGACGGTGGGACCGGCTCGAGGTGCACCGCGACGGTACGGGTGCCCCCGGCGTGCAACAGGAGGGGCTCCATCCAGTTCGGCGGGACCTCCAGGCGTGGCCACTCGACTACGGCGAAACAAGCGTGCACAGCGTTGTCGATGACGACGTGCGTCCACTCATTGCTGGTCGCCATCGGACCGGCATTCCGAACTCGGTGGAGACCGGCCAGGTCGGCAAGCGTCCGGCCTCCCGTTCGACTCGCTGCCGCGCCGAACGGATCGAGCCGTAGCCGCAGGATCTCCACCACGTCCGTCGACGACAGGGGAGGATCGACCGCAAGGCCGGTCGATCCGAGGCGGTCTGCGAGCAGGCGCAGCTCGTCGCGGAGGGTGTCGACCTGCGCTCGGTCGCGTCGATTCCGGGAACGTCGTCCGACGCCGCCGGAGCTACCGCCGACCGTCACCGTCACGATCGTCTCGTGGCGCGTCGACATCGGCCCTGAGGCTGCGACCATGTCGAGGTAGTCGTCGACCACATCTGGGTCCGCGCTCGGTCCGATGTGATCTCGACTCCACCGCAGGTGAGCGGATGCGTCAGCGGGAGCCGACCACTCGAACCACCGGACCGCCTCGACCGGTGAACGTTCCTTGCAGAACGCGGCGAGAGCGTCGCCCCACCCGGCCAGGAGGCGCTCCTGTTCGGACCGGTCGATCAAGGCGAACTCCCTGCCGGCGACACGAAGCATGCCGGTC
>CAYSCB010000208.1:0-5638 GCA_964429335.1 uncultured Aquihabitans sp. | reverse complement strand
GGAGCGCGCCGCGAGACGGCCGAGCTCGACGAGCAGCTCCGCCGGATCGACGCCACCGGCGCCGTGCGCTGCGAGGGTTGCGAGCGGATCGGCACCGAACCCGCCGATCGCTGTGCGGTCCTCGACCCCGCGCTCGACCCACAGCCCGATGAGAGCGTCTGCCGCTGCACCGAAGGCGAACCCGGGGCGCAGCACCACCGGAGCGAGGTCGAGGTGCACGCCCTCGAGGGTCCTCGCGAGCGTTGTTGCATCACCGGTCCACGGCACCTCGACGCTGGTCACGCCGCGCTCGAGGTCCTGCAGCACCTGTGCGTTCGCCATGGCTGGATCGGTGCACGCCACGGTCGAGCGGATGTCCCAGGGAACGTCGGTGCTCACCACTGCGCGGGAACCCCGGGTGAAGGGCGGCTGGCCGGGGAAGCCCGCCTCGTCGGACGCACCGGGTCCGTCGTTCGGTGTGTACAGGGGCTGGACGGTGATCCCGTCCGCGGTCGTCGACACGAGCTTCGTGAACGGTGCTCCCTTGAGCACCTTGTCGACGGCTGCGAGCCACGCCTCGTCGTCGACGGGATCGAATCCGCCTGCGAGGGTCGTCGTCGCGGCGCCATCGGCCGCCTTGGGTTCGGACACGCCGTCCTCCAACGTCACGGATCTCCAGTCGTGCGAGGTTATCGAACGCACGGGTCGCCCTCCGAGGCCGCGACGGCAGGTCCGCGACCGCGACAGGATGGAGCCATGACCGATCCGACAGAGCTGCCCGACGGGCTCGAGCTGGCACGCACGACCGACGTCTTCGACGAGCGCACGCACCCCGGCGGGTTGCTGCGAGCTCATCGGGTCGCCGACGGGGTGTGGGGGCGCCTCGTCGTGCACACCGGCACCCTGACGTTCGTGTTCGAGGATCGAGCGGATCAGCCGCTCCGGGTGTCCGCCGGTGAGACCGTGATCATCCCGCCGGCGCGTCTGCACCACGTCGAGTTCGACGGTCCGGTCACCTTCGCGATCGAGTTCCATCGCCCACCCGCGGTGGAGGGTCCCGCCGTCGGCAAGGAGAGCACCGGTCTCGAGCCCTGACGCCGTTGCGTCCGTTCGCTCCGGTCAGTCCGTCGAAGCGGATCCGGCCTCTGGGTGGTGGAAGACGACGAGGGTGCCCACCCCGGCGACGAGACCGAGGACGCCGGCGATCAGCGCTCCTCGCCAGTCACGCGTGAGATCGTCCGCGATGCCGAGTCCGTGGTCGATCGACCATCGACCCGGACCCAACGCCCCGATGCCCCAGGCGAGGAACCCGAACACCATCACGTACTCCCAGCCGTTCTTGAACATGAAGAACGAGCCCCGATGATCGGTCCGCGACGCGACGACCATGATCCCGATGAGACCGGCCGCCGCGAACGGGGTGAGCAGACCGACGGCAAGCAGTACACCGCAGCCGATCTCGGTGCAGGCGGCCATCCAGGCGTTGAGCCGTCCGGGCTTCATCCCGAGTCCTTCGAACCACCCGGCGGTGCCGTCGATCTTCCCGCCGCGGAACACCTTGTTGTAGCCGTGCAGGAACAGCGTCACCCCGGCCACGATCCGCAGCACCAACATGACGACGTCGTACTCGTTGACGAAGTCCATGACCACCTCCGGGCGGGGATCGTAGGCGCGGGGTAGACCGGTCCACGATCCCGCCGACCGCGACACCAGGAGGCACACCGATGGCCGAGTTGAGGACGTTCCCCGAGGACTGGGGCCGTGCCCTGGCGGTGGTCGCCCATCCCGACGACCTGGAGTACGGGGCCGCGTCAGCGATCGCCCGTTGGACCTCACAGGGCAAGACGGTCACGTACCTGCTGGTCACCGACGGCGAGGCAGGCATCGACGGGATGGACCCGGACGAGTGCGGGCCGCTGCGTCGGAACGAGGAGATCGTCTCGGCCGCGGTGGTCGGGGTGGACACCGTCGAGTTCATGGGCCGGCCGGACGGGCTCGTCGTCGCGGACCTCGAGCTGCGCCGGGACCTCGCAGCGGTGATCCGTCGACATCGCCCCGACGTGTTGATCGCGACCAACTTCCGGGAGCACTGGGGTGGCGAGGGCTGGAACCACGTCGATCACCGCAACACCGGACTCGCCCTGCTCGACGCCGCGCGGGACGCCGGCAACCGCTGGCTGTTCACCGATGCGGGCGAGCCCTGGTCCGGCACCCGGTTCGTCGCGTTCCTCGGGTCCGACCTCGCCACCCACGGCGTCGACGTCGGCGGCTGGATCGACAAGGGCGTCGAATCCCTCGAGGCGCACCGGACCTATCTCGACGGTCTGCCGCCCGGGACGCCCGGAACGGAACCCGAGTCGTTCCTCCGTGGGATGGCGGAGTTCGCCGGTCCACGCCTCGGGGTCGAGCTCGCCGTCACCTTCGAGATCATCACGCTCTGACCCAGATTCTCCAGTCAGGGCAGCGACGCGCCGACCCAGGTTGGACGATGGCTTCCGCACCACCAGGTCCGCCCGACGCGCCTGCGACCGACCTCTCCGGTCTCAGCGCGTCCGTCGACCGCCTCACCCGACACGCCACCGACTGGTCGACGCGGCGCCTTCTCGACGAGGGCCTCGACCTCGTGCGCGACGTCTCGTGGGCGGACGCGAGCGCGCTGTTGCGCATCCGTCGTGACCAGGTGACGGTCCTGCACACACGACCGATCGCCATCGCCGATCCGCCTGATCCCTGCCCAGACCACGCCGGCGATGCCGAGCTGACGCCACCGATCGCGACGCCGCTCCCGCTCGACTGGTTCCCGTGGGGCCTCGCCCCGATCCGGGCCGACCGCTTCATGCTGGTCGACGACGCCCGGAACCTCCCCGTGTCGCCCCACGGTCATCGGACGCTCGGGTCACTCGGCATCCGCTCCTGCCTGCACCTGCCGCTGCGTCAGCGTGGGCGGGCCGTCGGTGCCGTCCACGTGTTCTGGTCCGAACCGAGGTTGGCGTGGGATGACGACCGCGGTCGTCTGCTGCGCACACTGGGTCGCTTCCTGTTGAGCTGCGCCGACCGCGAACACGTCTGAGCGACGTCAGTCCGTTCGATCCGGATCGTCGGTCAGGTCCGGATCGGAAGCGTCGCCCGGATCCGGGCCGTCGTCCTCACCCCTGATCATGCGCTTCATCGCGGCGCGAACACCCCGGTCGCCGGATTCCTCCCGGATGCGCTCCAACTCGGTCAGATGCGAGTCGACGACCTCGTGGCGTTCGAGGATCGTCGAGATGAACGCCTGTGCAACACCTGCTGCAGGCAACGCCATGATCGCTCCCATCGGACCGATGAGGATGCCCCCGACGATCGCGGCGCCGAACGCCACCGCTGGATGCAGGTCCATCGTCTGAGCCGTGATCTTCGGTGCGACCAGGTAGTTCTCAATCTGCTGGTACACGATGATGAACACCAGCACCCACAGGGCGTCGATCGGGTCGTTCAACAGAGCGATGAGCACCGGGAGCGCTCCAGCGAGGTACGTGCCGACAGCGGGGATGAACTGGCTGACCAGCCCGACCCACAGCGCGAGCGCGAGCGGCGACGGCACCCCGAGGATGGTCAGGAACAACCACATGCACAGCGACGACAACGAAGCGAGCAGCAGCCTCGAGTAGATCCATCCACCCGTCTTCTGGATCGCCAGCTCCCACAGGAGGAGCACCGTGCGCTGGTTCCGTTGCGGGAGGACCGAGCAGACGTTGTGGCGCAACCTCGGACCCTGCGAGGTCATGTAGTAGCTGAACAGACCCACCATCAACGCCCGGAACACCACGTCCACGAGTGCGCCGGTGACCGACAGCACCCGCCCACCGAGGTTCTTCGCGACATCGGTCAGGTCACCCTGGTAGCTCTCGAGCTGCTTGTTGATGTCCTTGGTCGTGATGTCGGTGTTGAAGGTGCGGTTGATCCAGCCTGTCGAGTCGTGCAGATAGGTCGGCGCACGGTCGACGAGGTCGCTCACCTGCGTGACGACCAGGTCCCCCATCACGAACAGGAAGATCCCGCCGATCACGAACAGCGCAGCGAAGCAGAACAGCGTCGCCGGACTCCGACGCCACCCCCGGTCCGCCAGCCAGTTGACGGCGGGTTCGACGGCGAACGACAGGAACAGCGAGATCGCGAGCACGAGCAGGAAGCCCTGCAGCTGCACGAGGATCGAACGAGAGAACTGGTACGCGGCGACCGACACGGCGACCGCGACGACCGCCCGCCAGAACCACTTCGGCAGCACCCGACCGTCGCCCATCCGCAACGACATGCCGGGAGTCGCGTCGGCGGTCGGTCCTGTGTCGGGATCCGACGGTCCGTCGGACGGCTGGCCCGTGGCGAGGTCGGTCACCCGGCCAAGGTTGGCACCCGTCCCGGCCCCGGTCGCGGACCGGTCGCGGTGGGCTCAGCCGGGTCCGAACATCCGCAGCCACTGCTCCGCGCTGCGCGGCTTGAACACCACGTTGCGGGCCCGGGTGTCGCCCAAGAGGTCGGAGGACTCGACCGAGTACTGGTGACCGGGGAACAGGATCGCGTCGTCGGGGACGCGCGCCAGGGTCTCGGTGAGCGAGTGGTAGAGCGCCTCGGGATCCCCACCGGGGAGGTCGGTCCGGCCGCACCCGTCGAGGAACAGCGTGTCACCCGAGACGAGGCAGTTGTTCACGTAGAAGCACTGGCTGCCCGGCGTGTGACCGGGGGTGTGGACGAGCTCGATCGGGATCGCTCCGACGAGCACCGTGTCACCCGGGCCGTGCACCTCGAGGTCGCCGGCGTGGAGGTCGGTCACCTTGAGGACCCACTCGGCCTCGGTCGCCTGCACGTGGATCGGGACCTGGGCGATCTCCAGCAGCTCGGCCGCCCCTTCGATGCGCATCCCCATCATCGTCCCGCCGCAGTGGTCAGGGTGGTAGTGGGTGACCAGCGCGCCGACGAGGCGCATCGCGTCGGACTCGACGACGTCCAACAGGTCACGTACGCCGTAGGCGGGGTCGACGACCATGCACTCACCGGTGACCCGATCACCGATCAGGTAGGAGAAGTTGACCATCTGCGCGGCGACCGGATCGCCGACCGCGAAGTCGCGTCCGGCGAGCAGCTGACGGAAGTAGAACCGGTCGTCGAACGCCGCCGGGGGATGGGTCCCGGCGTCACGGGCACGATCCGGCGAAGGCTCCGAGGTCGCTCCAGTGGTGTCGTTCACGGACGCCACGCTACCGATCCACGGTCGGGGCGATGGTGCGAGTCCGGTGGGGCGACGGCTCGGGTCTGTTCAACCTGCGGTCAGCCACTCCGACAGCAGCGACCGGTACGCGGCGTCGTAGCGCTCGTAGTCCGCTCGGAGCGCGTCACCAGGCCAGCTCCGGTCGAGCAGCTCACGGGGCAGCAGCGGATCGGCGTTGAAGTGCCGCAGCACCGACGCCGACAACACGAAGCCGTCGGTCAGCGCGCCGGTGTCGCCGGCATCGATGCGACTCCGCAGGTGCGCCATCGAACGACGCAGATCGACGGCGGCGCTCGCCCATCTCTCGAGGTCCCACAACGTCGCTGCGAGGTCGGCGTCATCGTCGGGGTGCACCGAGAACCAGCGGGTGAAGGGATCGGTCACCGTTCGGTCGCTCGAGGTCACGTCGATCGC
>CAYSCB010000207.1:0-5643 GCA_964429335.1 uncultured Aquihabitans sp. | reverse complement strand
ACGTGGTCGTGCACCCGCAGTCGATCGTGCACTCGATGGCCGAGTTCACCGACGGAGCGACGATCGCCCAGCTCTCACTGCCCGACATGCGCCTGCCGATCGGCTACGCCCTCGCGTTCCCGGACCGCATCGGCACCCCGTTCGGATCCCTCGATCTCACCGAACGCTTCGAGCTGACGTTCGAACCACCGGACCGGGCGACGTTCCGGTGTCTCGGCATCGCCGAGCAGGCCGGCCGGGCCGGGGCGACCGCGCCGGCATGGATGTCGGCGGCGAACGAGGTCGCGGTCGACGCCTTCCTCGCCGGACGGATCGCCTGGAGCGGCATCGCGGACCTGGTGGACGCATCCCTGCAACGCTGGGACGGGGCCCCGGCCGACGATCTCGACGCCGTGCTCGCCGCGGACGCAGCCGGACGCGAGGTCGCCCGATCGCTGCTCGATCGGGAGGTCGCGGCGTGAGCGGCGAGGACCGCCACCCGGCGCCGGCCGCCAGCCCTGAACGGGCCACCTCTGAACCGGCCACGTCGTCGGCGGGACCGCAGCCCGGTCACGACGCCGAGATGCTCGCCCAAGAGCACGCCGAGATGGCTGCCGTCACCGGCACACCACTCACACGCGCGCTCCGGCTGGGCCTGCTGGTCGCCCTGCTCGTGACGCTCGGGCTGTGGCGTGGGTTGCCGATCGTCATCGTGATCCTCGCCATCGTGGCCATCATCTTCCTGCACGAGCTCGGCCACTACCTCGCAGCCCGCTGGTCGGGGATGAAGGTCACGGAGTTCTTCATCGGCTTCGGGCCGCGGATCTGGTCGTTCCACCGGGGCGAGACCGAGTACGGGATCAAGGCCATCCCCGCAGGCGCGTACGTGAAGATCCCCGGCATGACGGCGATGGAGGAGGTGGCTCCCGAGGACGAGGCCCGCAGCTATCGCCAGGCTCCGTTCCACAACCGCTTCGCCGTCGCCGTCGCCGGCTCGACGATGCACTTCCTGCTCGCGTTCGTGCTGCTCGTCGTGCAGTTCACCTTCATCGGACATCCCGACGGGGACCGCTGGCGCATCGGCAGCATCTCGCCGGGAAGCGCTGCAGAGGCGGCCGGACTCCGCCAGGGTGACGAGATCCTGCGCTTCGACGGTCGCCGGGTCACCAGCTACGACCGCTTCCGGAGTGTGATCGCTGCCGAACGCCCCGGAACCGTCGACGTGGTCATCAGGCGCGATGGCCACGAGAGGACGATCCCGGTCACGTTGTCGCGCCGGACACGTGTCATCGGCACGATCGGTGAGGACCTCGAGCTCGTCGACAACGGATCCGGTGTGGTCGTCGGGGCGATGCTCGACAACGGTCAGGTCCAGGGGGCCGGCCTGCGTCCGGGACAACGCGTCGTCGCTGTCGACGGCCACGAGGTCACCTCGGTGGACCAGGTCGCCGACGCTGTTGGCTCGGGTGCCGACGGTGGCCGCGGCACGTTCACCGTCACGACCAGCGCCGGTGGATCGCCGACGGTCCACACCGTCGACCTCGGCTCGGCCATCGCCACGGTGCCACCGGCGGCCTTCCTCGGGGTGGGATCCGAGTCGGTGCTGGTGACCGACGCGCTGCCGTCGTCGGTGATGCGATCCGTCGGCGAGTTCGGGCGCTACGTCGGCGTCACCGTCGCCGGAACGGCCCGGGTCCTGTGGCCACCGAACATCGTCCGCTTCCTCGGCTCAGCGCTGACCGGTGGTGGACCGAGCAACACCGTGGATCGCCCGACTCCAGCGGAGCGCTCGGCGTCGTCCAACTCCGAGCGTCCGGTGTCGATCTTCGGCATCGTGCTGGTCGGCTCCGAGCTGACCGCCGAGAGCTGGAGCAACATCATCGGCCTGCTGATCGGGTTGAACATCATGCTCGGGGTGCTCAACCTGATCCCGCTGCTGCCCTTCGACGGTGGTCACGTGGCGATCGCCGTGTACGAGAAGGCCCAGGAGGCACGTCGACGGCAGACACGGCGCTACCTGTCGGATGTGACGAACATGGTCCGGATCGCCTACCCGGTGGTCGCCGTGCTCGCGATGCTGTTCCTCGCCGCCACCTACCTCGACCTCACCCGGGGTGTCAGCCTGTAGCTCCGGGGTCCTCGTAGTCTGGCGTACATGGACGCCGGAGCCGTGACCTTCCCCCGACGTGAGACCCGCCGGATCCAGGTGGGATCCGTGCCCGTCGGTGGCGGTGCCCCGGTCACCGTGCAGTCGATGACGACCACGCGCACCTCCGATGTCGATGGGACCCTCCAGCAGATCTACGCGCTGGCTGCCAACGGTGCGGACATCGTCCGCTGCACCTGCAACGAGATCGAGGCAGCCGAAGGGCTGGCGCGCATGGTGCCGCGCAGCCCGCTGCCGATCATCGCCGACATCCACCACCAGTACCGCATGGCGCTCGCGGCGCTCGAGGCCGGGGTGCAGGGTCTGCGGCTCAACCCCGGCAACATCCGCAACCCGGACCACATCAAGGCGGTCGCGTCGGAGGCCCGGGACCGCGGTGTCCCGATCCGGATCGGCGTGAACGGCGGATCGTTGGATCCGGCGTTGTACGACAGGTACGGAGGTCGGGTCACTCCGGAGGCGATGGTCGAATCCGCCATGCAGGAGATCGCCTACTTCGACGAGGTCGGCTTCGACCTCATCAAGATCTCGGTCAAGGCCTCGAACGTGCCGCTGATGATCGAGGCGTACCGTCAGCTCGCGGATGCGACCGACCATCCCCTGCACCTCGGCGTCACCGAGGCGGGTCCGCTGCCCGACGGGCTCATCAAGGCAACGGCGGGGATCGCCACGCTGCTCGCGGAGGGGATCGGCGACACCATCCGGTACTCCCTCACCGCGGATCCTGTCGAGGAGGCCAAGGCCGGTCGGACCCTGCTCGAGTCCTTCGGGCTGCGGGAGCGCCGCAACGTCGACCTGATCGCGTGTCCGAGCTGCGGACGTGCCGAGGTGGACGTGATCAGCATCGCCGAGGCGGCCCGGGACGCGTTCGCCGAGAAGGAGCTCCCCCTGCAGATCGCCGTGATGGGGTGCGTGGTGAACGGTCCGGGTGAGGCCCGCGACGCGGATCTCGGCATCGCCGCAGGTCGCCACCGGGGCCACCTGTTCGTCAAGGGCACGAACGTCGCCGTGGTGCCGGAGGACGAGATGGTCGCGACGCTCGTCGAATGGGCTGAGTTCATCGCCGAGCACGGCACCGACGCGGCGCTCGCCCGCGTCGACGTGGAGAAGGCCCGACGGGAGGCCGAGAAGGACCGTTCCGCCCTGTTCGACGCCAAGGGGGCAGACGTGAACGCTTCCGAGCAGCGCGTCGAGCTCATCCACCGCCACTTCGACTGACTGTCCACCCCCACCCGTTCTGTTCGTTCGATCACAACCTCGGGGTTGTGATCGAACGAACAGAACGGGGTGGTAGCGACCGGGGAGCGGTCCCCCTTCCACCGACGCCGGGCGATCCGCCATCGTCGTCGCCGTGGATCCACTCCTCGAGCTCGCCGAGCGCCAGCACGGACTGATCACCCTGGGGCAGGCGCGGGCGCTGGGGATCCGCCAGCAGACCGTCCACCGCTGGATCTCCGGTGCGTCGTGGGAGCGTGTCTCCGACGAGGTCCTCCGCCGGCGGGGCGCGCCGGTGAGCCGGGCCCAGCACGTCCTCGCGTCCGTGCTCGATGCCGGACCGGGAGCGTTCCTGTCCTTCGCCAGCGGAGCGGCGTGGTGGCGGGTCCCGGGCCCGTCGCTGGACCCGATCGGGATCGTGCGGGTCTCACGGACCAGTCGAGGATCGCGGACGGGTGCAGTCATCCACACGGTCCGATCACTGCCGTCGCAGTGGGCGACGACCCTGGACGGCGTCCCGATCGTCCGACCGGAGCTGTTGGCACTGCACCTGTTCGCGACCGAGCCGTACGGGCGGGCCGAGCGATGGGTCGAGCGCCTCTGGTCGATGCGGCTCCTCTCCGGACCTTCGCTGGCGGGGATGCTCGTCGACCTCGGTGCCCGTGGCCGCAACGGTGTCACCGGGGTTCGGCGCTACCTCGATGATCGCGGGGCGGACTACGTCCCGGCGGCGACCGGCATCGAGACCCGCACGATGCAGATCTTGGGCGACGCCGGCATCGTCGTGGAGCGGCAGGTCGATCTCGGCGGCGAGGAGTGCTGGACAGGTCGGGTCGACTTCCGCGTTGTCGGCATGCCGATCGTCATCGAGGTCCAGAGCCAGCTCCACCACGCGGCGCTGGTCGACCGGATGGCCGACGACGCGCGTCGGTCCCGGCTCGAGTCCGATGGGTTCAGCGTCGTCGAGCTCTGGGACACCGAGGTGTGGTCTCGTCCCGTGATCGCGGTCGCCCGCGTGGCCGCAGCGATCACCTCCCACCGTTCTGTTCGTTCGATCACCCCACGCGAGTTGTGATCCGACGAACAGAACGGGTGGGGTGGGGAGGGAGGGGGTCAGGGGGATGGTGGGGCGAGGGCGCTCAGCTCGTCGACCAGTTCGGCGAAGCGCGCCGGGGCCTCCTGCATCGTCTGGTGGCCGACACCGGGCAGCACCCGCAGCAACGATCCCGGGATCGCCGCGGCGAGGACCCGCGAGTGCGCGACGGGTGTCAGCCGGTCCGCCGATCCGACCGCCACCATCGCCGGAACCTTGATGTGGGCCAGGTCCGCACGGACGTCGTGGTCGACGATCGAGCGGCCCGCTGCGGTCAGGTTGTCCGGGTCCATCGCCGCGAGCATCTGGCGAACGTCGTCGATGGCGGTGCCGCTCGGGTGGTGGCCGAAGGCGGTGCGCGTCATGAGCACCGACGGCGTGTTGTCGGGCCACCGATAGCGGAGCCTCGGCCGACTGGTACCGGCGTGGGCGACCCGCTGCACAGCGGCGCGTGCCCGCGGGTTCTGCTCCAGGCGAGCGAGCAGGGCCAGTGGAGCGGCGCTGGTGTCGAGGAACATCAGACCTCCGCAGCGCTCGACCATGACGTCCTCATGACGGTTGCAGAAGCGCGCGAGCGCCATGCCTCCCATCGAGTGACCGACCAGGATGGCGTCACGGAGATCCAGCTCCTCCAGCACGGTCGCGATGTCGTCAGCGATCGCCTCCAGCGTGATCCCCTCGGATCCCACCGTGGAGCGACCGTGGCCGCGCATGTCCCACGCCAGCACCCGATAACGATCCGCCAGCGTGTTGAACTGGGCGCCCCACACCCACCACTGGAGGGTCACGCCGTGCATGAGCAGGAGGGGCCGACCATGTCCGCGCTCCGCAACGTGCAGCGACGCCCCGTCCCGGGTCGTGATCGAGTGGTGGACGACGTCGTCGGGGGCCCGACGCTGACCGTCGGTGTCGGGGTCGGTGGTCGCACGCACGCGTCGCGCCGTCACCTCGGCGGCGATGACGGCACCGGCGGTCGCGAGCCCGGCGCCGAGAGCGACGAACCCGAGTGTCCTGAGCGCGGAACGTTTCCTCACCGCAAGCAGCGTAGGCCCCGCGACGGCGCGCCGGTAGGCTCCGCCGCCATGGCAGGACCGACATCGGCGAAGCAGAAGGCCCCCGTGCTCACCCCGCAAGCCGAGGACTTCCCCCGCTGGTACCAGGATGTCCTCAACAAGGCGGAGCTCGCCGA
>CAYSCB010000206.1:0-5670 GCA_964429335.1 uncultured Aquihabitans sp. | reverse complement strand
CTCGGCGGCGGCGGAGGGCAGCCTGCTGCTGTTCCCCGAGGCGTTCGTGATGCTCGTGTTGGCGAAGACCTACCAGGTGGCGAAGGCGGCGATCGTGCCCACCGTCGTCGACAGCGACGCCGGGCTCGTCGAGGCCAACTCGAAGCTGCAGCTGCTGTCCGGACTCGCCGGGTTCGCTGCCGGGCTGCCGGGGGCCATCCTGATCCTGCTCGTCGGACCCGGCGCCGTCGTGGCGCTCGCCGGTGCGGTGTTCGCAGCAGCGACGGTCGCCGGGCTGCGGGTCCCGGCCACCACGATCGCGGCCGAACCCGCGGACGACCTCGAACGGGCCGAGCTGCGCAGCGCCGGTGTGCTCAGCGCGTCGTCGGCGATGGGGATGCTGCGGGCGGTGGTCGGCTTCGTCACGTTCCTGCTCGCGTTCGCGCTGCGCGGCCACGAGAAGGTCGCCGCCATGGGAACGGGCCTCGGCCGGTTGGCGGGATCGAGCCGCGTCGGGGAGCACCTCGACCCGGCCGCGCTCGTCGCCCCGCTCGGGCCGCCGGCCTGGCACTTCGGCGTCGTGGTCGCGCTGTCGGTCGCCGGCGGCCTCGTCGGAGCTGCCGTCGCGCCGTTCGTCCGACGGGTCATCGCCGAGGAGCACCTGCTGTTCGGAGCGCTGCTCGTCGGTGTGCTCGCTGGCCTGTCCGGCGCGCTGCTCGCGGGGCTCACCGGCCAGGCGATGCTCGCACTGCTGATCGCGGTCGCCGCCTCCTCCGGCAAGCAGGCCTTCGACGCCGTCGTGCAACGTGACGCTCCGGACGCGAACCGTGGTCGCTCCTTCGCCCGCTTCGAGTCGCGGTTCCAGGTCGCGTGGGTGCTCGGCGCGTTCGTACCTGTCGTGGTACCGCTGCCGACCCGGTTCGGTGGGTGGGTCGTCGCCCTGCTCACCGCCTCCGCCGCCGCGTTCTTCTGGGTGGGGATGACGGCGGTCCGTCGTGGTCAGGTGCCCCCGCGGCTGCCGACTGCGGTCCAGGTCGGCCGTCGGGCCCGGGACCGGGTGGGGCGGAGCCGCCGAGGCGGTGGGGACGCGCCCCGGCCGACCGGCTGAGCAGACGCCGTCACGGACGCAGGACCAACGCGACCGGTCCGGACAGCCCGGCGGTCGCCGCAGCGGTCGCGTCGTCCTCGGTGACCGCGAGCGTGACGGCGTCGCCGTCGACGCGGACGACCTCCGCCGATGTCGCCACCGGACGTTCCCAGGTCGGTGCCGCCACGTCGACCACGTCACCGGGACGCGCCGGTGTCGGCAGGTCGCCGGTGCGCACGACGACGGCCACCCGGCCGGGACGCAGCGCCCGAGCGGTCGCGCTCCGACGTCTCGGGGTGAGCATCGAGGCACCGATCGGGGTGCCGGCGCGCAGGTCGATCGCGGCGACGGCGTCACGGGGGAGCGAGCGCAGCGCGTCGGTGGGTGCGAGCGCAGCAGGGACCCGGAGGAGGGTCACGTCGTCGGGGCGGATCCTCGTCCCGGCGCCGATCCCGCTGCGGACGACGGTGACCGAGCGCTCGGCGCTCCACGCCGCGCGGGCGGCATCCGCGGCGCTCAGCGACTGCTGGAGGATCGTCGCGACGACCACGACGAGGACCCAGCCGGTCACCTGTCGCCGCAGCGCGCGTCGTCGACCTGGCGAGCCGAACCCGGCGGTCCTGATCGATCTCGGAAGGTGCAGCCACCCCGGACGGACCAACGGTCCCATGGCGTACCTCAGGCGGGCGACGAGGTCGACGCGCCGGTCGTTGCCGAGGAGAACAGCACCTCGGCAGCGGGACCGTCCGCCGGGACGGTGAGGAGCTCGTGACCGTCGTCGGTCACCAGCACGGTGTGCTCGAACTGAGCGGTTCGCCGCCGATCCGCGGTCGCCACCGTCCAACCGTCGTCCCACATGGTGACCCCGGCCGAGCCGATGTTGATCATCGGTTCGATCGTGAAGGTCATGCCGGGCACGAGGACGGTGTCGTTGCGCGGGTCGTAGTAGTGCGGGATCTGCAACGACGTGTGGAACTGGTCGCCGATCCCGTGGCCGATGAACTCACGGACGATCGAGTAGCCGAGCGGGCCGACGAGATCCTCGATCGCCCGACCGATGTCACGGATCCTGGCGCCCGGGCGGACGACCGAGATGCCGGCGTGCATCGCGGCGCGGGTGGCGGCGACGAGCGCGACCGACGCCGGGTCGACGTCACCGACGAGGAAGGTCGCCGAGGTGTCGCCGTGGACGCCGCCGATGAAGGCGGTGACGTCGACGTTGACGATGTCGCCGTCCTGCAGGCGACGGGAGTCGGGGATGCCGTGGCAGACGATCTCGTTGACCGACGTGCACAGCGACTTCGGGTAGCCGCGGTAGTTGAGCGTGGACGGGTAGGAGCCGGCGTCGACCATCGCGTCGTGGCCGATCCGGTCGAGCTCGTCAGTCGTGACACCGGGCTGGACGTGACGTCCGACCTCGATCAGGGCGTCTGCAGCGACCCGTCCGGCGATCCGCATGGCGTCGATCTCCTCGGCGGTTCGCACCGCACGCGCGTCGCGTGAGGACGGGTTCCCGCTGAGGGCGTAGTCGGGGCGTGGGATCCCGATCGGGACCGTCCGCATCGGCGACACCAGGCCCGCCGTGACCGGCGGCGACTGCGGGGGCGGCAGGTCGGACTTCCTCTTCTTGCGCTTGGCCATCGGCTGCAGCGTACGCCGGTGGGCCGGCGGACCCCCGGCGCGGACCGGGGGGACCGGTCCCCCCGACCCCCGGGAGTGGGTCGAATTTCTCAACCGGATGATCCGTTCGGTCGATCCGCACCCTGATGGCGCGCCGAACCGACCCCACCCCGTCCACGAAGCGGACCATGGGCATCCGCAACCGGTTGCTGCTCCTGTTGGTCGTCCCCCTCGTCGGCCTCCTCGTCGTGACCGGCAACGCGATGGCCCACGCCGTGCAGCGTTCCGGTGACGCCGCCGAGCTGAGCGGCCAGGCCCAGGTCTCGCTCGCCTCCTACCAGCTCGTCGACGCGCTCCAGGCCGAGCGCCAGGTCCTGGCCGCCGGTCAGCCGGTCACGCCGGCGATGCGGTCCGCCGTGGACGCCGCGACCGCCGGGCTCACCGCCCAGGCCGAGCGACAGGGCGGCGAGCTGCGGGCGATGACGGCCCGGGCCGTCGAGCGGGTTCGTGGAACCGAGGCCCTCGCGAGGACCGACACCGGTGGCCTCGCGGCGGTCGACGGCTTCTCGCCGGTGATCGACGACCTGCTCGAGCTCAGCCGCGTCGGCTTCGACGCACGTGGGGCCGTCGACGAGCGGCCCGCCGCCGCCACCGACCTGCTCGCCACCGCCCAGGAGGCAGCCGCTCACGAACGTGATCTGATCCAGGCGCTCGCACGCCGGGACGCGCTCGTCCCCGATGCCTTCGGTCCGGTCTCGCTGCTGGCGTCGGCGCAGAGCATCCGAGCGGTCCAGGCCGCGACGAGCGCCCCGGAGGACCTGTCGGTGCGCATCGACCGGGTCGGCGACGCCATCGCCGCCGCGGCTCGTGGACGCAACCTCCTGTTCTTCGATCAGGCCGGCGCCGCGCAGCAGAGCGACGTGCGGCAGTGGATCAAGGGCGCCGACACCCGTGTGTCGGACCTCCAGACCCTCCGCGACGACGCCGCGTCGAGGGCGGTCGCGGCACTCGACGCGCTCGCTGCATCGAGTCGCACCGTCCTGCTGGTCGCCACCGCAGCGGTGATCGCCGTCCTCCTGGTCAGCGCGTTCCTCGTCCGTTCGGCCATCCGTTCGATCGCCCGGCCGCTGCGCGAGCTCGCCACCCAGGCCGAGGAGGTGGCACACGTCCGGTTGCCCGAGGCGGTCAGCGGCCAGCAGGCCGGGGTCCTCGACGTGCACCTGCCGACGATCCGGGCCTCCGGCGCGAGCGAGGTGCAGGAGGTCGCATCTGCGTTCAACGGCATCCAGAACACGGCGCTGCGCCTCGCCGGCGAACAGGCGATGCTGCGGCGCAACCTCTCCGAAGCACTCACGAACCTCGGTCGTCGCAACCAGGTGCTCCTCGGACGTCAGCTCGACTTCATCTCGTCGCTCGAGCAGCGTGAGACCGACCCGGCGTTCCTCGAACACCTCTTCAAGCTCGACCACCTGGCGAGCCGCATGCGACGCAACGCGGAGTCGTTGCTGATCCTCACCGGGTCAGAGACCCCGCGTCGTCGACGGACCCCGGCACCGCTCAGCGAGGTGGTTCGCGCGGCGATGAGCGAGGTGGAGGACTTCGAGCGGGTCCGTCTGGGACACCTCGGCGACACCACCATCACCGGTCCCGTCGTGATCGACCTCGTGCACATGCTGGCCGAGCTGATCGAGAACGCCCTGCGCTTCTCCCCGCCGGACAGCACCGTCGAGATCGACGGTCGGTCGCTGCAGGGCGGCTACCAGCTCGCGGTGGTCGACCACGGCGTCGGCATGGCCGACGTCGAGCTCGTCGCCGCCAACCAGCGCCTCGCCGGGCTCGACGAGGTCGACGGGATGCCCACCCGCTACCTCGGCCAGTACGTGATCGCGAAGCTCGCCACCAAGACGGCATCGCTCGTGCGCCTGCAGGCCACCGCCGGTGGGCGTGGCGTGACGGCCGTGGTGAGCCTGCCCGCCTCCGCGACCGTGGGTGGCGACGACCGGTCCTCCATCGCCCGTCCGCTGCCCGGAACGAGGGCCTCCCGTGACCAGGCGCCGGAGCTCATCGCACCGGGAGCCGGCCTGAGCGCGCCGGTGGAGCAGCCGGAGACGGTCATCGACCCGCAGGCCGATCCGTTCGCCGAAGCCGTTCCGAGCACCGAGGACCTGGTCCTCGACGCCGACGAGCTCCCATCCGAGGAGTGGGGATGGGTGCCCGAGGTGATCGACACCACAGCGGCGGCGGCCTGGGACGTCCCACCCGACGCGACGGCCGCGTGGGATGCTCCTGATCTGCCGCTCGTGGAGGAGCCCCCCGACACGACGCCACCACCGCCGCCGGAGCTCGTTCCGGACCAGGTGTGGGTCCCGTCGGAGCCCGCTGTCGCCGCCGTCGAGCCCGCGCCGCGGGCCGAACCCGTCGTCGAACCCGTGCCGTCGGCCGAACCCGCCGTCATGGCGGCCGGCGGACTCGGCGGTGGGTTGACCCGTCGGGTTCCGGGTGCGTCGCTGCAGGAGAGCCCGCTCGGATCGAACGGCTCCGAGGACCTGCCCGTCGCCGACCGCTCCGCTGACGGCGTGCGCTCGATGCTGTCCGCGTTCCAGTCGGGCCGCAGTCGCGGTCTCGGCGGCGACGCGAGGGACGACGCCGCGGAGGCGCCACCCGCGGAACCCGGCACGGCGTTCGACGTGCCGGTGTGGAACGACGAATCACCCGGGCGTCACATCGACGCCGGAACTGGAGGAACCCCGTGATCACCGACGTGAACGAGCAGGTCCAGCAGATCCCGTGGCTGCTGTCCCGGTTCGTCGAGCAGACCCCGGGCGTCAACGACGCCGTGTGCGTCAGCTCCGACGGGCTGCTGATGGCGATGTCGACGGGCCTCGACCGCGCTCGTGCCGACCAGTTCGCTGCCATCGCCGCTGGTCTCACCAGCCTGTCGCTCGGTGCCTCGCGGTGCTTCGGCTACGGCGAGGTCGATCAGG
>CAYSCB010000205.1:0-5701 GCA_964429335.1 uncultured Aquihabitans sp. | reverse complement strand
CCCGTTCTGTTCTGTGGAACACAACGGATCCGTTGTGTTCCACAGAACAGAACGGGAGGGCAGAACAGAACGGGAGGGAAGAACAGAACGGGAGGGAGGTCAGGGGTCAGCGGGGGGCGGTGAACTTGTAGCCGAGGCCCCGGACGGTGGTGATGTGACGCGGCTGCGACGGGTCGGTCTCGATCTTCGATCGCAGGCGCTTCACGTGGACGTCCAGGGTCTTGGTGTCACCGACGTAGTCGCTGCCCCACACCCGGTCGATGAGCGTGGCCCGTGATACCACCCGGCCGGCGTGCTCCATCAGCACTGCGAGCAGCTCGAACTCCTTCAGCGGCAGCTCGACGTGCACGCCCCGGACGATCAGCTCGTGGCGATCCAGGTCGAGCTCGATGCCGTCGATGCTGAGCACGTCGGCCGACGGAGCGACGGTGTCACCCGCGGAACGCGGGTGACGCCGCAGCACCGCACGCATCCGGGCGACGAGCTCCCGCATGCGGTACGGCTTGGTCACGTAGTCATCAGCACCGACCTCGAGTCCCACCACGGTGTCGATCTCCGAGGAGCGGGCGGTGACCATGATGATCGGCACGTCGCTGCTGCGACGGATCTCGCGGCAGACGTCGATGCCCGACACCGTGGGCAGCATGACGTCGAGGAGCACGAGGTCCGGACCGACCTCGTCGAAGCGGTCGAGCGCCTCGGCACCGTCGCGGGCGATCAGGACCTCGAAGCCCTCACGCTCGAGGCCGACCGACAGCGCTTCGACGAACGCCTCGGAGTCCTCCACGACGAGCACCTTCGGAACCGATGGCGTCGCGCTCCCGTGCGTCGCGTTCACGTCGTCTCCGCAACGGGCGGCACCGGACGCGGGGGCCGGGTCGTCGGCGGGAGCACCAGCGTGAACGTCGTGCCGATCCCCTCGGTCGACTCGACGAGCACCTCCCCGTGGTGGTTGCTCGCGACGTGACGGACGATCGCGAGGCCGAGCCCGGTGCCGCCGGTGCGTCGGGATCGTGCGCGGTCGACGCGGTAGAACCGCTCGAAGATCCGGTCGAGGTCACGTCGGGGTACACCCACGCCGCTGTCGGCGACGGTGATCCTGACGGTGCCGTCATCGGAGCCGGCCGCGGCGACGACGACCTCGGAGTCCTCGTGGGAGTACTTGACCGCGTTGTCGAGCAGGTTGACCACCGCGGAGACGAGCTGGCGACGGTCGCCGTGCACGACGAGCTCGGCGGGCGCATCCACGCGCACGTCGACCCCGGCCTGCGCCGGCGCGGGCCCCAGCCGGCTCACGGCCTCGCCGAGGACGGATCGGGCGTCGATGTCACCGAAGTCGGCGTCGCCGCCGAGCTCGATGCTCGATAGCTCGAGCAGGTCGTCGATGGTTCGCGCGATGCGCTCCGACTCGGTGACCATGCGGTCGGCCAACCGTCGCACGACGTCGGGGTCCTCCTCGTCACGGACCGTCTCGGCGAGCAACCCCAGCGCCCCGATCGGGGTCTTGAGCTCGTGTGAGATGTTCGCCACGAAGTCACGCCGGACGGTCTCGGTGCGACGTTGGGGGGAGCGGTCCTCGACGACCGCCATCGCACCGCCGACCTCTGACGGGAACGGGATGGCGACGACGACGAACGAGGCGGCGGGCGGACCGAACAGCTCCACCTCGCGCCGCACCGGGCGACCGGCGAGGGCGTCGTCGCGGAGCTCCTCGACCGCCGCGGCGACCAGGACCTGGCCGTCACGCGCCGCGAACATCGCGTCCGCCACCGGGTTGCGGTGCACCTCGTCGCCGGTGCCGTCCCACACCACCACCCCGAGCTCGAGGTGGTCGGTCACCGCACGGAACCGCTCGAGCATCGCTGCGTCCTCTGCCGCCGCGCCTCCCTCGACGTCACCCACCTCGACCGTCGGTGCCGTCTCCGCCGGCGACGCCGCAGCGACGGCGGGCACGCCGGCCGCCCGCCGCGCGAAGTGCACCGCCGCGGCGGTCGCCGCGACGGTGGCGCACAGGAGGAGGAGCGTGACGACCCACACGTGGTCCCGACACCACCCTCAGGAGTCGTCGGCCGGGACGGTCCGGGCCCGCATCTGCTGACGCGCCGACGCTGAGTGCTCGGGCAGCCAACCGGTCACCATGTACTGCACGCGCTCGCCGATGTTGACCGCGTGGTCACCGATGCGCTCGTAGTACCGGCCGATCATCGCGAGCTGCACCGCGCCCTGCAGGTTCAGGTTGTCGACCGAGTGCGCCGTGAAGATCGCCTGCACGTACGCCGTCTGCAGCTCGTCGAGGCGGTCGTCGATGTCGTCGAGCGCCGCGGCGAGCGACGTGTCGGCGTCGACGTAGGAGTCGATCGCCGTGCGCACGAGGAACGCCGCCTCCTCACCCATGTGCTCGATGATGCCGCGCAGCTGCGGACCGAACTCGATGTCGTAGATGCGCCGCGACGCCTTGCACACGTTCACCATCAGGTCGCCGGAGCGTTCCAGCTCGGAGATCAACCGGAGGGTGGTGAGGATGAAGCGGAGGTCGCCCGCGATCGGCGCCTGCAACGCCAGCAGCTGGCAGCAGCGCTCCTCGAGCCCGAGGCAGAAGTCGTCGATGACGTCGTCGCCGTCGATCAGCAGCTGCGCCGCGTGCAGGTCCCGGTCGAGCAGGGCGGCGGTCCCGCGCCCGATCGTCTCGCAGACCATGGCGCCCAGACGGATGATGTCCGAGCGGAGCGATTCCATCTCCTCGTGGAACTCGATGCGCATCTGGTCCATCGTCACTCCTCGGTCGTTCGCAGGTGGTTCAACCGAATCGACCCGTGATGTAGTTCTCCGTCCGCTGGTCACGCGGGTTGGAGAAGATGGTCGCGGTGCGGTCGAACTCGACGAGCAACCCGGTCCGCACGTCGCTGTCGGGGTTGACCTCGGTCGAGAAGAACGCCGTCGCGTCGCTCACGCGTGCAGCCTGCTGCATGTTGTGGGTGACGATGACGATCGTGTAGTCGGTCTTGATCTCCTGCATGAGGTCCTCGATGCGCGCCGTCGCGATCGGATCGAGCGCCGAGCACGGCTCGTCCATCAGGATCACCTCGGGATCGACCGCGACGGCCCGGGCGATGCACAACCGCTGCTGCTGGCCGCCGGAGAGCCCGGACGCCGAGGACTTCAGCCGGTCCTTCACCTCGTCCCACAGCGCGGCGCGTTGCAGGGAGCGCTCCACGATGACGTCGAGCTCGCCACGCCGGCGGACACCGGCGATCCGCGGGCCGTACGCGACGTTGTCGTAGATCGACTTCGGGAACGGGTTCGGCTTCTGGAACACCATCCCGATCCGGCGCCGCACCTCGACCGCGCTGACCTCGGAGCCGTAGAGGTCGACGCCGTGGTAGCGGATGTGGCCCTCGACCCGTGCTCCCTCGATGAGGTCGTTCATCCGGTTGAAGCAGCGCAGCACCGAACTCTTCCCGCAGCCCGACGGCCCGATGAACGCGGTGATCTCGTTGCGGCGGATCACCATGTCGACGTCGCGGACCGCCCGGTAGGCGCCGTAGAACACCGACAGGTTCCCGACGTCGAACACCACCGGTGAGGGCTCCGGTTCTGCGAACGCCGACGGGATGCCGGCGTCGAGCGGGTCCGGCGCAGCGACGGTGTCGGCTCCGGGGAGCCCCACCGTCGCGAGCAACCCCTCGCTCGGGCTGACGACTTCTGGGGACATGTGGGACTGCTCCTCGTCGTGCACGATCTGGGAACCTCTGGTCATCGGAGCGCGTACCGGCGCGAGACGAACCGGGCGACGAGCGTCAGCACCAACACGATACCGATCAGCGTCACCGCCGCCCCCCATGCCAGCTGGGTGGCGAGGGTGCCGCCGTTCTGCAGCTGCGAGTAGATCTGCGCGGACAACGTCGTGTTCTGGCCCGTGAAGCGCCAGTTCGTGGTGGTCACGAAGCCGATGGTGAACACGATCGGGGCCGTCTCGCCAGCGGCCCGTGCGACCGCCAGCAGGCACCCCGAGATGATCCCGGCGAGCGCCGCGGGCAACACGACGCTGACGGTCGTCTTCCACGTCCGGGTGCCGAGCGCTGCGGAGGCCTCCCGCAGCGAGTCGGGGACGAGTCGAAGCATCTCCTCGGTCGAGCGCACGACGATCGGCAACATGAGGCATGCGAGCGCGAGCGCCGCGGCGAACGCGGACTTGCCGTCCACACCGAATCGCAGCACCCAGATCGAGTAGATGAACACGCCCATCACCACCGACGGCACACCGGTCATCACGTCGGTCATGAACCGGATCAGCCGCGCGATGCGGTTCTGCCGGCCGTACTCGTTGAGGTAGACCGCACCCATGATCCCGAGCGGGATCGCGAGCACCGACGCACCGAAGACCGTCAGGATGGTGCCCACGATCGCGGGCTGCATCCCGAGGGTGGCACCGCCGGTCGAGGTGGCCGCCGCGTCCGGATCCACGAAGCCGAGCTCGACCAGGCGGGGGTTGCCGGCGAGGTCGGACCTTCCGACGTCACCGGGGATCGGCTGGGTCCACCAGGAGGCGTCGAGCACCGTCGGGAGGCCCTTGCTGAACACGTCGGTCGCCATGATGAACAACGGCGTCGCAGCGACCAGGAACGCGAGCAGGATCGCGAACGTGGCGATGCTGTTGCGGACCCGTCGGCCGACCGGGACGGCGCTGGGCAGCAGGGCACGGTGCATGTCGGTCGGACCCACCGCAGCGCCGGGAGCGTCACCGATGGCCGTCGCTGCGTCCGGCGAGGTCATGTCGTCCCCTTGATCCGTCGGTCGACCACGACCACGGCGCGCCGTGCCGAGACGTTGATGACGATCGTCAGCACGAACAGGCACACCCCCAACCCGATGAGCGCCGCACGGAAGAGGTCGTCGGCCTCCGACAGGTTCCGGAAGATCTGCGCCGGCATGGTCTCGCCGACGGCGAAGATGTTGGCGGTGATGTCCGGGCGGGCACCGATGAGCAGGGCGACCGCGACGGTCTCCCCCATCGCCCGACCGAGGCCGAGCATGACCGCACCCGTGACGCCACCGGTCGAGTGCGGCAGCACCACCCCTCGGATCATCTCCCAGCGGGTGGCGCCGAGCGCCAACGCTCCCGCCTTGTCGTTGGCCGGCACGGTGGCGAACACCTCCCGCGTCACAGCAGTGATGATCGGGGTGATCATCAGCGCCAGGATCAGCGCCGCGGAGGCGTAGCTCGACCCCGTCGACGGTCCGAGGACCGTGCGGAGCACCGGGATCGACGCGACGGCGTCGGCCACGGAGTTGAACACGGCCTGGAATCGTGGGATCAGCGTGAAGAACCCCCAGAGGCCGAACACGACCGACGGCACCGCTGCGAGCAGGTCGATCGTCATCGTGACCGCGCCGCGGGCGCGACGGTGGACCACCTCGGTGACGAAGAGCGCGATGCCGATGCTGACCGGGACCGCGACCACGATCGCGAGCAGCGACACGACGAGCGTGCCGTACACGAGCGGGACGATCCCGTAGAGGCCTTCGGAGGGGATCCACTCCGTCCCGAAGAAGTACCCGGCGCCGAGCTCGCTGAACGCCGGCCACGCCTTGTTGACCGTCACGACGGCGACGAGTCCGAGGATCACCAGCACCGCCGCACCGGCCGTGAGGGCGAGGTGCGAGAACATCCGGTCGACGCGCCGGCCGGCGCCGTGGACCG
>CAYSCB010000204.1:0-5766 GCA_964429335.1 uncultured Aquihabitans sp. | reverse complement strand
CGACGTGGGGGTCGAAGTGGGGCAGCACGTACTGGGCGAACAGCTCGTAGCTGCGCTTGGTGGCAGCAGGGTCGGCCCACTCGTGTGCCTGCAGCAGGAGGGTGCCGAAGCCTCCGTGGGACTCGTCGATGAGGTGTTGGACCAGTTCGATCGCGTCGTCGGGGGTGCCGATGACCGCTGCGCCGGATCCCATCAGCTGGTCGACCAGCTGATCGACGGGGATGTCCGGGAAGATCGGCAGCGCCGCCACCTCCCGGAAGTAGCGGGCGTAGTCGGTCAGGCCGTGGCGGACGTCACGCGCTGCCTGCTCGCGTGACTCGGCGAGGTGCATCATCGTGACGAGACGCCACTGCCGACGGTCGGCGACGTTGCCGAACTGCTCGCTGCGCTCCTCCATGACGCTCCAGGCCGCGCTGAGCATGTCGATGCCGGTCCGTTGCGTCGCACCGAGCGACAGCAGGGAGCAGCCGAAGCGCCCGGCTGCTCGCGGTCCCGAGGGGGAGATCATGGCAGCGACGGCCACCTCGGGATGCGGGTGGGTGTACGGGCGGAGGTGCAGCCGGGCGTCGCGGAGGGTGAACCAGTCCGACTCGTGCGTCACCGGCTCGTCGCTGCGCAGGAGGCGCAGGATGACCTCGAGCGCCTCCTCCATCCGCGGTCGCTGGTCGGCAGGGTCGATGCCGAGCATGAACGCGTCCGACGGCAGGGCACCGGGGCCGACACCGAACTTCACCCGACCGCGGGTCATGTGGTCGAGCTGGACGATGCGCTGGGCGGTCGTGAACGGGTGGTGGTAGGGGAGTGACACCACCCCGGTACCGAGATCGATGTGCCTGGTCCGCTCCGCCGCGGCGGCGATGAAGACCTCCGGCGAGGCGATCAGCTCGAAGCCGCCGGAGTGGTGCTCGCCGATCCACGCCTCGTGGAACCCGAGTCGGTCGAGGTGCTCGACGAGCTCGAGGTCCCGCTCGATCGCGAGGGTGGGGTTCTGTCCGTTCGGGTGGAACGGCGCCATGAAGATCCCGCAGCGGAGAGGCCAGTCCATGCGGCCGAATCTACGCCTCACGCGAGCGGACGACCGAAGGGCACCTCGTCACGCCAGCTCCGCAGGAACTCCTCGGCGCGATGTGCGGCACCCAGGTAGGGGCCCTCCGGATGGTGCAGGACCTCTGCTGCGATCTCCCGCACCCGGTCACCGGCGGCAGCTCGAAGGGAATCCCGGGTCATGTCCTCAGACGGGCGGAAGGCGAGCAGGGGCCCTGTCAGGGTGAGGAAGTCGGCCATCACCACGATGGAGCGTCGGCTCGCCACGGCGAGACCCTTCGCGGTGAGCGGCGCGGGCCCGCACGGGATGATCGCCCGTTGGGGGAGGGCGGCCGCCAGGTCGTGGTCGACGAGACCGAGCTTCGAACCGCAGACGAGGAGCTCCGCGTCGGTCGAGGCGACCTCGGGCCCGTCACCGACGTCCACGACCTCCGCGCCCTCCCGCGTGAACGCGCCCGACAGCGCATCGGTCGCTGTTCCTGCCCCCTCGATCACGACCGACGCACCGGAGAGTCTCCCGAGCGCGACCTCCGCAGCGGCGAGGATCCCTACGGTGAGCAACTCGTCGTGGAGCTCTGCGTGGTCCCGGCGGCGGTGGTCGAGGGTGACGAGGTCCAACAGATCCGCGTCGCTCACACCCTTCGCGGCATCCAGCGACAGGGTCCCGTCCTCCACCCGGCCCGCGACCTCCGCCACGAACGCGGCGATTCGTTCGGAGCGCTGCTCGGGCGATGTGTTGATCCCGGCCGACGCGCCGCTCACCTGTTCACCGAGGAGTGCCCACGAGTAGGTGCGTGACCGCGCCATCGTCGAGGCGCCGTCGGTGAGCACCTTCGGTGCCGCTCGGACGACACCGTCGGCACGGACGGCGCCGTCGAGGTCGACGATCAGGAACGCGTCGGTGGAGGAGAGCCTGTGCAGCGCCACGACCGGCAGTCTGTCAGGCCGGTGGACCCGCCCGGGCAACGCACGAGACCGTGTGGAATCGGACCCCCCGATGCCGATTCCACACGGCCTGTTCGACCACCATAGACGCCTGGGTGACCACTGTCACCTGACAGGGACGCGGGCAGGAGGGAACGGGACGGGCGGGGGAGAGGGGGAGAGGGGAACGGCCCCCACACGTGCTTCGGGGGGCCTCCCGGCCCCCCGAAGTGATCGGCACTCGGATGTCCTGTTGCAGCACCAGCAGGGAGACAGAAGTGCGATGGCGTTGCCGCTGGGTTGCGGCCTGTCATCGGTACTGACGTGACAGGATCGCGGAAGTCGCGGTCCGATCGGAGATTTCTGCCTCGCTCGCTGTCTCTCCTGGTGCTTCTCTGGGCAGGCGGCGACTCCCCGGAGCCATCGGCCCTCACGGGCGGACCGAGAACGGCTGCTCCAGCAGATAGGCGTGGGGGACGTGCTGCCTGGAGCCGTCGGCCGCCTCGATCTCCACGGTCGTCGGGTGCACCTGGATGATGCGCCCGCTCAGCGGTGACCCGTTGCGGGACTCGCAGGTGAGGATCCACCCTTCACGGAGCTGGACCCGCAGCGCACGACCGGCAGCGAGCTGCGCGGCCACCTCACGCCCGCCGAGCGAGGACAGCAAGGCCATCGCGACCGCCGGGACGGTGACGGTGATCACGACGAGAGCAGCGACCATCCCGTCGCTGACGCCCACCTGGTGCAGCGCGAGGAGGAGCGCGATGAGCGTGATCAGGATCCGCAGCGCCCGTTCGAGGTTCTCCTGACGTACGCCGCTGGCCCGCCGTGCCGACTGACCGACAGCTGCCGAGACCGCGATCGCGACCGCGTAGCCGATGATGACCATGACGAACGCGAGGAGCACGTTCGGCAGCGCGGAGCTGATCGTGTCACCCATCTTCTGAAGGGCGTCGACATCGAGGAGGCCCACCGCCACGACGAGCCCGACCGCGGTGAACGCCCAGAAGACGAGCGATCCGACCGAGCGCGCAGTCGCCCGCACCGATGCCGATCGTTCGGGACCGCCCCGGGCAGCACGGACGAGTCGCCCGCCCAGCTCCCCGATGAGCAGACCGCTGCACGCGGCGACGGTTGCCCAGATCCAGTTGTTCATCTGCGGTCCCTCCTTCCGGTTCCCTGGAGCCCGGGTGCTCCGTCGCTCCTGTCGGCAGCAGGCGGGCGTGTGCTGAGGAAGAACGTGAGGGTGCGTGCCCCGAGCCCGAGAAGATCGAGTGCGATCGTGCTGCTCGAGGTGCCGACGAGTTGGTCCGACACCGTGTCCGCGACCTGGTCCTCGAAGTCCTCCGGTGCCCGCAGCAGGGTCCTCAACGTCTCCGACAGCGTCCCGTCACCGGCGGCGAGCTCGTCATCGATGTCCCGGTCGGCTGCGGGATCGGTGGCCGGATCCGGATGTGGTGCAGTGTGATGGTCGTCGGGGTGATCGTGGTCGGGGTGACGGTCGTCGGGAGCGGTCATGTCTCCTCCTCGCTTCGTTCTGCCGACTGCAGCGTCCGCCTCGCTCGCAGCAGTCGGGTCTTCACCGTGGGGACCGGGACGTCGAGCGCATCGGCGATCTCCTGGTAGGACATCCCCTCGACCTCGCGCAGCACCACGATCGACCGGCTCGTCTCGTCGAGGGCGGCCAGCGCCCGACCGACCGCCGCGAGGCTGTCCATCCCCGTGGCTCGGTCGGCCGGATCACGATGGTCGGTGCCGTCGGGGAAGTCGTGCGGGTCGGTCGCCAGGTCCCGGCGGCGTCGCAACGCGTCGATCGCGGCGTTGTGCGCGATCCGCAGCACCCACGTGCGTTCGGACGCATCCCCGCGGAACCGCCCGAGCGCCTTCCAGCTGCGGAGCATCGTCTCCTGGACGATGTCCTCGGCGAGCTGCCGGTCGTGCAGGATGCCGAAGGCGAGGCGGAAGACCGCGTCCGCGTGGGCGTCGATGAGGTCGCTGAGCTTGCGGTCGAGCGCAGCACGTGGCTCGACCGCACGGTTCCCGGTCCTGCGACCGGTTCGGCGGCGGGGGAGGGCGGACACGTCCGCTCCAGTGTGCGGGGAAGCCGGCGCGAATCGTCGCGGTTGCGGCCGGTGCGGTGCGACGGGAAGGCTGCGCGCCGTGCGAACCTTCGATGTCGGTCTCGGGGTCATCGTCGTCCTCCACGGCCACGGCGATGAGCCCTCCTCCGCTCGCGAGTGGGGACGACGTCTCGCCCCGGCGGGTTGGGAGGTGGTCGCGCCGGGAGCGCCGAGGTGCAGCGACGGGCTGCGGAGCTGGTTCTCCACCGGCCCCCGTGGAGCGCATCCCGAGGAGCTCTCGCGATCTGCCGCTCGTGTCTCGGAGCTGGTCGGCCAGCTGCGTGGGGGTGGGCGAGCGGTCGCTGTCGTCGGCTTCTCCCAGGGGGCTGCGGTCGCGTTGAGCCTGCCGGCTGCTGGAGAGGTCCGACGCCCGGACGCCGTCGTGTCGTTGTGCGGCTTCCTGCCCGACGTCGATGATGATGCCTGGCTCGGGCAGATCGACACGGGCGCAGGTGCTCCACCGCTCCTGCTCGTCGCCGGTGCCGACGACGACGTGGTCCCACCGTTCCTGTCCGATGACGCGGCCCGGCTCCTCGGCGGATCGGGCAGGAGGGTCGTCCCGGTGGTCGAACCCGGCGGTCACACGGTGACCGACGCGACCGTCCGGCGTGTCCGCTCCTGGCTCGGTGACGTCGTCGGCCGGCCGATGCGGGTGTCGCTCGGACTGCCCGTGGATCGCGTCGCTGCGGGTGCTGAGCTGGTCTCGGGCGACGCGATCGTGGAGCTCGCCACGGCCTACGAGCGATCCGGGTTCGACGCCGCCTACGTGACCGACCATCCCGCACCTGACGGGCGCTGGCTCGACGCCGGTGGCCATCAGGCGATGGAGCCGACCGTCGCGCTCGCGGTCGCCGCGACGGCGACCGATCGACTGCTGGTGCACACCAACGTGTACGTCCTGCCGTACCGGAACCCGTTCCTGGCCGCGAAGGCCCTGGCGTCGCTCGACGTCGTGTCCGGGGGCCGTCTGATCGTCGGTGTCGCCGCGGGGTACCTCCGTCCCGAGTTCACGGCGCTCGGGGTCGACTTCGACGATCGGACCGACCGTCTGGAGGACGCGCTCCGGCTGCTTCCGCGGATCTGGGGTGAGGAGTCCCTGGCGGCGGTGGGTCCCGGCTACGACGCCCGCTCGGTGACGGCCGAGCCGCGTCCCCTCCAGCGCCCGCATCCGCCGATGTGGGTGGGCGGCAACAGCCGTGCTGCGATGCGCCGAGCCGTCACCCTCGCCCAGGGCTGGTGCCCGTTCCCGACCCCCGCAGGCATGGAAGCAGCTGTCCGCACCGCAGCGATCGCCGATCTCGCGACGCTCCGGCGCCGCCTCCTCGACTGCGTCGAGCTGTGTGCGGAGACCGGGAGGACCGAACCGCTCACGATCTGCTTCGTGCCGTTCGCGCTCGCGGGCTACCTCGAAGATCCCGACGGGGGTCTGCCGGGCCTCGTCGAGGAGGTGGCGGAGCTCGAGGAGATGGGCGTCGACTGGGTGGCGCTCGGGGTGCCGGGGTCGACCAGAGGTGAGGTCATGGACCGCGCCGCAGCGCTCTCGACGGCACTCGGGCTGTGCTGATCGGGCTGTGCTGATCGGGCTGTGCGGATCGGTCGGATCAGGCGAGGAGCTCGTCGACGGTCGTGAGCGTGCACACCATCGCCAGGGTGTTCGCGACGACCATGTCGCCGTAGG
>CAYSCB010000203.1:0-5770 GCA_964429335.1 uncultured Aquihabitans sp. | reverse complement strand
GGTACACTACGGTCCACGCAGTGGACACCGGGCCAGCACACTTCGGCTGGACCGCCCACCCCGGGAAGGTCGCCTAGTCGATCCCGTCGCCGGGACCCAGGACGGTGAGCGCGATCCCCGTCAGCCGGAACCCGGCCGGCTGATCCGGGTCGAGGCCGACCTGCGCTTCGGTCTCGAGTGAGCCCACGGTCGCACCCGCGTCGACGAGCATCGCCGAGAACTGCATGCTGAAGCACGCGCTGTGCGCGGCCGCGATGAGCTCCTCGGGGCTGGTCGTCCCGTCGGCGTCGTCCGCCGCCCGCTTCGGGAACGACATGTCGAACGTCCCGATCCCCGAGCTCGCGAGCGTGACCTTGCCGGAGCCGTCCTGCAGACCGCCGTGCCATTCCGTCCGTGCCGTGCGCGTTGGCATCACGCACCTCCAGTTCCTGTCGTCGTCGATCCCGGTCGCGGGATCCCTTCCTCTTCTTCCTGCCCAACCGACCGCCACGGCATGCACGTCGACAGGGTGCCGATGGGATCGGTGCCGATGGGATCAGAGCCGACGGGATCGGTGCCGACGGGATCAGAGCCGACGCGCGAGCAGCTGCACCTCGACGGTGTGGTCGTAGGTCCACTGACGGCCGACCTCGCCGAAGCCCATCCGGGTGTGGAACGCCTGGGAGTCCGGGTTCGGCGGGTCGAGGTTCACCTCGCAGGTGACCTCGGCCGCACCTGCGACGGTCGCGTCGGCGAAGGTCGCCTCGTAGAGGCACCGACCCACTCCGGTGCCCTGCACGTCGGGCGACACCGCGATCCGGTCGACGTAGCGGAACGCTCCGGGTGCCCTGCCCTCGTCGAGCCGCGTCTCGAACCAGCGGTAGTTCGGCGAGTCGTAGTCCGCTCCCGGTCCGAGGGCGACGATGAAGCCGGCGAGGCGCGGCAGCACGGAGCTCGCCGCTGCGGACTCGGCGACGACGGCGAAGGCTGCCGCATCGAGGATCCGGACCAGCCGCTCCCGGGTCAGGGGTCCGACGTGAGGCACCCAGCGGTCGTTGAGCTCGAGCACCGCCTCGACGGTGACCACATCGTCGCTGTGCAACCGACGGAGTCGACACGTCGGCGACGCCGTCATCCCCGCACCGCCTGGACAGCGGAGAGGACGGCCAGGAGCACGAAGATGATCGCTGCCACGCGGCGAACGGTCGGCAGCGGCAGCCACCGGAGCAGTTGCTGACCAGCGGTCACGCCGATCCCGGCCACCGCCCAGAGCGCGAGCAGTGCCCCGACGCCGACCGCGATCGGCTGACCTGTCCGGGCAGCGAGTCCCGCCGTCGTGAGCTGGGTCAGGTCGCCGAGCTCGGCGACGAGGATGAGAGCGAAGCTGCGAGCCGCGATCGCACCGAACCCGTGCGCCTCACCGACGTCCTCGTCTTCGTCGGGGTTCTCGTCCGCCGACCGCCACAGCACCACGGCCCCGATCAGGAACAACACCGTCACCGCCGCGTCGACGGGCCGCGTGGGCAACCTCGACAGCAGGCTGCCGAACGCCGCGGCGATCACCACGTGGACGGCGAAGGCCGCCGCCACACCGCTCCAGACCGCCAGCGGGGCACGGAACCGCGTGGTGAGGACCAGCGTCGCGAACATCGTCTTGTCGGGCAGCTCGGCCACGAACACCGCGACGAACGAGGTGGCTGCCGCGGGGAAGGTCCCGGTGGTCGCTGCGAGCAGCGCTGCGAGGAGCACAGTGGAACGAAGCTCAGCCCTTGAACTCGTCGCGCAGCACGTGCTTGCGGACCGAACCGTCGTGACCACGCGGCAATGCGGCCACGATCTCGAGCCGGTCCGGCAGCTGCCACGCCTCCAGGCCCTCGGAACCGAGGTGGTCCACCATCTCGTCGAAGGTCAGGTCCTGCGCTCCGTCCGTGGTCCGCACCACCGCGCACACGCGCTCGCCCGCATCTGGGTCCGGCACCACGATCACCGCGACCTCCGCGACCCTGGGGTGGGTGGAGAGGCGCTCCTCGATCTCCCTGGCCGACACGTTCCGGCCGTCGCGGACGATCACGTCGTCCAGGCGACCGGTGACGATCAGGTTGCCCCGCTCGTCCAACCGCCCGAGGTCCCCGGTGCAGAACCAGCCGTCGCCGTCGAACGCCTCCAGCTCGGCCAACGGATCGAGGTAGCCGAGCATCATCTGCGGTGCCCGCGCACGGATCTCGCCCTCGCCACCGGGGGCGACGGCAGCACCGTCGGGACCGACGATCCGCAGCTCGACACCCGGCACGGGCCTGCCCTCGCTGACCGCCAGATCCGCGTCGGCGTCGGCCACGTCCGCCATCGTCAGCACGGGCGCCTCGGTGAGCCCGTAGCCGGACAGCACCGGCACGTCGAACAACGCGCGGACCTCCTCGACGATCGCCGCCGGCTTGGGCGCGCCACCACCCGGGAAGGCCCGCACGTTCGGGAACAGCGGGTGGAGGCTCCGACGTTGCTCGGCCAGGTACGCCTCGTGGAACACCGTGCCGCAGCCCGCGAGGGTGACACCCTCGCGTGCGAGCACCTCCGGCGCCGTCGCGGGATCGAACGTCTCGGTCAGGATCAGGCCGCAACCCGTCTGCAGCGCGGCGAACAGCCACACGACCCCGGCGATGTGCGTGATCGGGAACACGACCGCGGCACGGTCGGCGTCGATGACGGCGAGGCGGCCGACCAACGCACGGGCGGCCGCTGCGATCGTGCCGTCGGTGTGCTGGACGCCTCTGGGATCGGCGGTCGTCCCCGACGTGTAGAACACCCACCGCACGGCCTGGTCGGCGGCGTCGATCGCCCGCGGCGGCGCTGGGAGCTGGGTCGGGTCTCCCTGCGGCAGGGCCTTGTCCGCCACGAGGACCCGCATGCCACGGTGCTGTCGTTCGGCGACCGCTGTCGCCATCGACTCGTAGTCACGTCCCTGCCAGCTCGACGGGACGACCAGCAGGCGGGCGTCGGTCCGCTCCGTCGCGATGTCCACCTCGCGTTCGCGCAGGATCGGCAGCAGGGGGTTCTGCACGGCACCGAGACGGTTGAGACCGGTCGCCAGCACCAGCGACTCGATCCATGTCGGGAGCTGCCAGGACACGACATCGCCAGCACGCACACCCGCTGCCATCAGACCGGCGGCGGTCCGTTCGGCTTCTGACCACAGCTCCGCGAAGGTCAGCGTCCGCATGTCCTCGTCCACGGCCAGGAGCGCGTCCGGGGTCGCATCGACCCGCTGCTCCATCAGCTCCCAGAGTGTCCGACCCTGCAACATGCTCGTCCCCTCGACAGTGGCCTCAGCATAGGGAACGAGCAGCGCCAGATCGGCCCGCGACTACCGCCCCGCGCAACGTCCCGTGCCGACGACGCTCATCGTGGTGCCCTCGACGTGCATCACCACCTCGAGCGGATGGTCGCTCGTCACCAGTCCGGCCGCCACGAGCGTGTCGACGTCCGGCGGGTACGAGCCGTTCATGGTCTCGTACGCGGAGGCCGCCAGGGCGACCGTCCGGCGGTCCGCGGCGCACCTGGCGTCCAGCGCGGCGTCGAGCGGTCCACCCGAGCCGACCTGCGCGGAGCCGCCGTCGACCGTCGTCGGCGGCGCTCCGGGCACAGCAGTCACCGGTGGGTCGGTCGGGACGGCGCCGTGGAGGTCCTTCAAGGCATCCGACACCGCCGCGTCGTCGCTGCGTCCCCCACCTCCGATGCCGCCGAGCACCTGGATCGACAGGAACGCCATGATGCCCACGGTCAACAGGATGCCAAGCAGGCCGAACACCGCGAGGATCCCCCGACCGCCGAACCGCGGTCCGCCGTAGCGCTGGCCACGCACGCCACGGACAGGTTCGCCAGCGCCGGCACCGCCGTATCCGGTTGCTCCGCCACCGCTGATGCCGGCGGCCGGCTGGTACGGCGGAGGCTGCTGGGCACCTGCCGGTGGGATCGGCCCCGGTGGTGTCGCTCCCCACCCGGTCCCGACAGGTGCTGGCGGCGGCACGCCGGCATCGGGTGGCGCCTCCCACGGCGAGTGCGACGGCGGTGAGGGCGAGCGCGGTGGGATCGGCGACGAGGGCGGTGGGATCGGCGATTGCGGCACCGGCGGATCCCACGGCGACCGTGGCGGCGGCAGGTCCGGTGGAGTGGTGTTGTCCGCCATGGCCTCAGCGTACGGCCAGCCGGCCCTCAGAGGACGGCGACCGGGGCGACCGGGGCGGAGGTGGCGCCGACGATCGGCTCGGGTGGCGCGACGAGCAGCACGTCGCCGCGACCGGCCTCGGCGCACGCGACCGACAGCTCCTCGAGATCCCAGTTCTGGCCCTGGAGAAGGCCCATGTCGCGGATCTGCAGCAGGTGCACAGCGAGGCAGTCGGACCAGTCGGCGTGCGTGGGAGGGAACGCCTCGTAGGCGTAGGTGTCGGCGAACGCTCCGGCGAGATCGCGGTCCCTGATCCACGGGATCGTTTGGATGGACAGGCCCGGCTGGCTGTAGTCGGTGCCGACCGTGTAGCGGACCCGGTCACCCGCGAGGTAGTGGCGCATCTGCCCGGTCCGCACGAGGATCACGTCGCCCGGCTCCGGGGTCACCTTCGCGAGCTCGGCGGCCGCGTCGAGGTCCTCTGCGGTGATCGCGTAGCCCGGCGAGATCTCATCGAGGCTGTCGACGCCCTTCGCGCGTGCGACGTCGAGGAGGAGGCCCCGCGTGACGATCTGCGGCAGCCGCTCGGCACCGAGCTTCGACGCCCCGTACTGGGCGGTCACCGCCGACGTCGGCACCCCGTTGTAGAGGAACCCGTCGTAGGAGACGTGGCTGAGCGCGTCGATGTGCGTGCCGGCACAGGTCGACATCATGACCAGGTCGTCGGTCCCCTCCCAGATCCCCGGCGCGTACTTGTCGCGCTCGTTGAGCGACGTGACGGTGAGGATCGGGTTGTAGCGACGGGCCGGTTGTCCGACCTGGATGCCGTCGGCCTTGAGGTCCGCGGCGAGCGACACCCGCCGGCCGTCACGGACCGCGTCGGTGCCACGGCGCGCGGTCTCGGCGGTGAGCAGGTTGCCGCAGCCGAGCTCGTCGTCATCACCCCAACGTCCCCAGTTGGAGACCTCCGCTGCGAGCTCGGTGATGTCCTCGGGCAGCGGCACGGTTCTCTCCGGTGGGTCGCAGGGCTGGGGGTCGACGATGGTCGCGGTCAGGACTGGACGTCGAGGACGCCGCGGGCGAGCTTGCCGGCGTGCAGCTCGTCGAGCGCGAGCTGGAAATCGGCGAGCGGGTAGGTCCGCGACACGAGCTCGTCGAGCTTGAGCCGGCCTGCCTGGTACAGCTGCACCATCAGCGGGATGTCGTACTGCGGTCGGGCCGATCCGTACCTGCACCCCATGATCGTCTTGTCGTTGTACATGTTCGACACCACGAAGGCGGCCTCCGCACCCATCTTCGGGACGCCGAGCATGACCACGGTGCCGCCCCAGTCGAGCAGCTCGGTCGAGGTGCGGATTAGGGCGGTGGAACCGACGCACTCGAACACGAAGTCGACGCCATCGGAGCAGATCTCCCTGACCGCGGCGACGAGGTCGAAGTCGGCGCCGTCGGGGCAGATGAAGTGCGTCGCGCCGAAGAGCTTCGCGTGGGACTCCTTTGCCGGGTTGGTGTCCACCGCGATGACCGGCAGCGCGTCGGAGAGGGCGGCCCCCTGGATGACGTTGAGGCCGATGCCACCGACGCCGATCACGACGACGGACTGGCCGTGGGTGACCTTCGCACGGTTGAACA
>CAYSCB010000202.1:0-5779 GCA_964429335.1 uncultured Aquihabitans sp. | reverse complement strand
CCGAAGAGCCGAGGGGTTTAAGCCCTCTGCGCCTGCCAGTTACGCCACCCGGGCGAGGCCACATGCTCCCACGACCATGCCAGGAAGCGGCGACGATCACGGTCGGAGCCCGCTCACGAGTCAGGACCGACGATCCGCACCAGGTCGGCCGCCGTTGCCGCCAGGCGGGAGTCGGTGGTGACGAGTGGGCAGTCGAGCCCTTCGGCCAACGCGACGTACACGCCGTCCTGGATCGTGATCCTCTCCCGCAGCTCCCACGCCCGCTCGACCAGCACTGTCGCCAGATGGCGAACGACGACCAATCGACGCATCCTCGCTCGTGCATCGGCCAGGCTGTCATGACCCACGGCACCTCGGAGCAGGAGGCTGTGGAACGCGGAGACCACCTCGACGTCGAAGTGCACGGGGACGTGCAGCTCCTCACCGAGGAGGCGACCGGCCAGGCCGGGATGACCGAGGGTGAGATCGACTGCTGCCGACGCGTCAAGGACGAGCGACACGACGAGCGAGCTCCCGGTCACGCTCGTCACGCACCGCCCGGACGGCATCCGCCCCCGAGATGGCGGAGCGTGGCAACAGCGCGAGGTCGTGCAACAGAGCGCTGTTGGCGTCACGAGCTGCCACGAGCTCGAGCTCGCGCAGCACGTAGTCCGACAACGACAGTCCCGCTGCTGCAGCGCGACGCGTCAACGCTGCATGCACGGCATCCGGCACGTTGCGCACCTGCACGACCTTCGACATGCCCATCACGCTACACCCACATTGGGTGTGGCCGGCGTGTCCCTGGCCGGCTCGCGCAGGTCGATCGGCGGATCCCCCAGTGCCGACCATGCTGCACGGCGGAACCGGCCCGCGTCACGACCCTGCAGACCGTTGACCGCGATGACCCCGGCTATGACGTCGGCCTGGACCGCGGCGAACGGACGGCCGGTGAGACGTATGGCCACCACCGCCTGACCGTCTGCCCGACGACGCAAGGTGCGGTCGACATCCGCCAGCCGGGGTGGGGATCGGAACACCGGGACCTGCAGACCCCGGCGCCGGGCGACGCCGGTCACGGTCCGCACCACCTCGGCGAAGCGGATGGCGGGCGGTTGGTCGGGGACTGGGGCGAGGTGTCGAGAGGCCACGACGTCATCCAAGCACCGGGGTCTGACAGTCGCCGGTCCGATCAGCTGAAGCAAGCGGCGAGGAACGCGTCGAAGACCTCCGTCTTCGGTTCGACGTGGAGGTGGCCGTCGTCCCCGCGTGAGATGGTCAGTCCCGGGCAGAAGAAGTCGGCGTCCGGGGTGAAGAAGTGCGGCGACCCGATCACATGACGCTCGACTCCCTCCGCGTGGTCCGCGTGGACCCTGGCCTCGTCGACGTCGCTCCACTCCACGCCGTTGTCGGAAGCCACGGTCTGCAGCACCGACTCATCGGAGATGTCGACCCCCTCCTCGAACAGCAACGTCCTCAGCGCCAGACCCACCCGCTCCCCGGTCGCCAGGTCGACCTCGTTCGCCGCCGCGGCGAGCGCAAGTGCCGGCACCGACGTCGCGGGGAACGTCGCCTCGGCGAAGCCGGCGAACAGCTCAGGCGCCACCTGGGCACGGATGTCGTCGATCTCCTCGGCGATGAAGGCCGGATCCATCGGTGACCCGTTGATGACCTCGAGCGGCCACGAGCGGATGCGCAGCACCACGTCGTCACGGCCCAGCTCCGCACGACGATCCAGGAATCGCCGGAGCCCGACGTGGGTGAACGGACAGGTCACATCGGCGAACACCTCGATCACACGCATGTCCTTCACCCTGCCACGTCGGACACATTCACCACGATCCGAGCTCCGCGTGCGAGAACGACGCGCCACGCGTCGAAACCACACACGAACGGGGAGACCCGGTTGCAGGAGTTCAGCGACCCACGACGCTGGAGCGGTCCTCGCGCAGCGAGGTGAGCACCAGGAGGATCACGCTGACGACGAGGATCATCGTGGCGAGCACGTTGACCTGCGGTGGGAACGAGATCTTGAACTGGTTGTTCACCTGGATCGGGAACGTCACGTACTCGCCCTTGGTGAAGTCCGTGATGATGTAGTCGTCGAGCGACAGGGCGAAGCTCAGCAACGCGGCGGCGAGGATGCCCGGCAGGATCAGCGGGAAGGTCACCTTGCGGAACGTCCGCCACGGCGAGCACCCGAGGTCCATCGCCGCGTCCTCGAGCGTCCAGTCGAACCCGCGGACGCGTGCCTTGACGGTGAGCGCGACGAAGCTGACGCAGAACATGATGTGGGCGATCACGATGGTCGAGAACCCGAGCGTCGCGTTCCGGTTCAGGAACAGCTGGTACAGCGATGCACCCATGACGATCTCGGGCGTCGTCAGCGGCAGCACGAGGAAGATCTCGGTGACCTTCGACCCGCTGAACCGGTAGCGGGCGAGCGCGATGGCCATCAACGAGCCGAGCACGAGCGCGATCGACACCGCGATCGTCGACACCAGCAGGCTCCGCAGGAAGGCGCTCGTGAGCGTGACGTCCTTGAACGGCTGCGCCCAGTTCTCGAGCGTGAACTCGTTCCAGGTGAGGTTCCGACGACCGCGTGGACGGTTGAACGTGAACACGACGATGTTGATGAGGGGCGCGAACAGCCAGACGAACACGAGCACCGAGAACGCGGTGAGCAGGCGACGCCCCCACCGGCGCCTGATCTTCTGCGGGCCCGCGGTCGGGTTGCGATCGAGGCCCGGCACCTCGGTGAGGATCGGGGGTGCGACCCCCTCTGACATCGTCATGCAGCCAACCCCGTCATGCAGCCAACCCCGTCATACGGCCAGCCCCTCCGTGCCGAGGAACTTCGAGTAGATGAGCACGAGCGTGGTGATGATGATCATGAGCACCACCGACAGCGCGGCAGCCTGCGGGTAGTCCTGCTGCTTGAGGAACTGGTCCTGCACGACGGTGCCGATCATGGTGGTCTTCGCTGAGCCCAGGTAGTAGGCGTTGATGTAGTCACCCGCCGCTGGGATGAAGACGAGCAGGCTGCCCGCGAACACCCCCGGCATGGACAGCGGCAGCACCACCTTGCGGAAGGCGTGCCACGCCGTGCTTCCGAGGTCCGACGCCGCCTCGGTGAGCCGGAAGTCGATCTTCTCGAGGCTCACGTAGATGGGCAGGATCATGAACGAGATGAAGTTGTAGGTGAGCCCGCCGATCACCGCCCAGGGAGTCGCGAGGAGTCGGCCATCGGAGCCGACCCATGGAAGCAACCGGTACAGGCCGACGAACGGCCCGTTGTCGCTGAGGATCGACGTCCACGCGATCGTGCGGATCAGGTACGAGATGAAGAACGGGACGACGACGAGTCCGATCAGGAGGTTCTTGAACCGGCCCCCCTGCGTCGCGATGAAGTAGGCGAGGGGGTAGCCGATCAGGATCGCCAGGATGGTCGCAGCGCCGGCGTAGCCGAACGAACGCAGGAACTGCGGCTGGTACTGGCTCAGCGCGTCGGTGTAGTTCGACCAGTCCCACGAGAACGTCGGGGGGATGAAGCGGCGGGGACTCGACGACAACGACGCCTTGACCAGGATCACGACCGGCACCAGGAAGAACAGGATCAACCAGATGACGCCGGGGCTGAGCATCCCAATGGGCGCCCAGCGACCCCGCCGAACGGCCCGGTCGGATCCGTCGTCAGCCACCCTCACGCCCCGGAGATCTTGGAGAACGCCTCGTCCATCTTCTGCTCTTCTTCGTCGCTGAGGTTGGCGAAGGTGTGCAATCGGGCCTTGGTGGCGTCGTCGGGGAACAGCAGCGGGTTGTCGGCGAGCGCCGCGTCCTCGCCGCCCTTGGATCGCAGCACCTCCTGCACGCCCTGCACCGGCGAGAAGAAGCGGACCGCGGTGGTGATGCGCGCCGCGTTCTCGGGGTCGTAGACGAAGTTCATCCACTTGGCGACGTCATCGCTGTTCGATGCACCCTTCGGGATCACCATCGTGTCGAACCAGAGCGTGCCCCCGGCCTCGGGGATCGAGTACGTCACGTCGGGGTTCTTCATGCCGAGCACGTCACCCGACCAGGCGATGCACGCTGCGGTCGACCCGTCCTCGAGCGGCCCCACGTACTCGTTGCCGGTGAACTGGCGGATCTGGCCGCTGTCGACCTGCTTCTTCAGCATGTCGAACGCCGGCTTGTACTGCTCGTAGGTGTTGGCCGTCGAGATGTCGATCCCGAGCGACATGGCGATGAGCCCGATCGTGTCGCGCATCTCGGTCACGACGGTGACCTTTCCCTTGAGTGCAGGATCCCAGAGATCGTCGATCGACTTGACCTCCTTGCCACCGGTCGCCTTCAGGTTGCAGGCGACACCGGTCGTACCGGCCTGCCAGGGCAGCGAGTACTCGCCTGTCGGATCCGACGGCGGCTTCTGCAGGTTGGGGACGAGGTTCTTGGAGTTGGGGATCTTCTCGAACGGGAGCTTCTCCAGCCACCCGAGGTCGAGCATGCGTGCCGCCATCCAGTAGGTGGGCGCCACCACGTTGGGACCGATCGGCTTGCCGGCCGACAGGAGCGGCTGGACCTTCGCGAAGAACTCGTTGTTGTCGTTGAAGGTCTCGACGTACTTGATCGGGATGCCGGTCTCCTTGGTGAACAGGGCGAGCGAGGTCCCCGGTGCGCTGACCGAGCCGTCCTTGCCGGTGTCGATGTACTCCGGCCAGTTCTCGAAGTAGACGCCGTTGGCGGATGCGTCGTCGCCGTCACCGCCACCGCACGCGGCGAGCAGTTGAGGAGCGATCAACGCGCCGCCGATCGCGAGCCCCGAACGGGTCATGAACTGCCGACGGCTGACTGGGTACGCCATGGATGCTCCTCGTGTGGTGTGCTCGTGGGGAACTGATCGGCTCAGCCGACCGGCACCGCCTCGGTCTGGTCGTCGTCCATCGAGGTGACCCCCGCGTGGTCCGCGTCGATGGCCTCGGGCACCAGGTAGGCGCCCTCGTATGCCCAGGTCATCGTGATCGGTGATCCGACCGACAGGCTGGAGGGGTCATCCTCGGGCCCGAGGTGCGCGACGAGGTCGGCACCGGTGGATGTCCGGACCTGGCAGCGGACGACGGGGCCCTGGAAGACGAGGCTGGAGACGGTGCAGTCGATCGTCCCGGCGGCCTCGCCCCCGTGGAGCGGGGCACCGGCGGGAACGAGACGCTCCGGTCGGATCATGATCGTGGCGTCGGACCCGACAGCGTGGGTGCGGCCACCCGCGGGGACCCGGAACTGGTTGCCGAGTCGGGAGTCGACGGTGACCTGGTCACCGGTCTGGGAGATGACCTTCACGGGCAGGAGGTTGGCGGTGCCGATGAAGCCGGCGACGAAGGTGGTCGCGGGATGCCCGTAGATCTCCGTCGGTGAGCCGATCTGATCGACGCGGCCCTGGGTCATGACCGCGATGCGGTCCGACATCGTCAACGCTTCCTCCTGGTCGTGGGTCACGAAGATGAACGTGATCCCGACGTCTCGTTGGATCCGCTTGAGCTCGAGCTGCATCACCTGGCGCAGCTTGAGGTCGAGCGCGCCGAGCGGCTCGTCGAGCAGCAACGCCTTCGGCATGTTGACCAGCGCGCGGGCGAGAGCGATGCGCTGCTGCTGGCCCCCAGAGAGCTGGTTCGGGCGACGTTGGGCGAACTCCGGGAGCCGCACGACCTCGAGCATCTCGTGCACCCGGTTCTTGAGCTCGGCGTCCTTCACCTTCTTGTTCCGCAGCCCGAACGCGACGTTGTCGAACACGTTCATGTGCGGGAAC
>CAYSCB010000201.1:0-5844 GCA_964429335.1 uncultured Aquihabitans sp. | reverse complement strand
CGGTGACGGCAGCTGCGAGCAGGGGTGCCGAGCGGCGGCGCGAGGCTCCCACCGATCGGCCTTCCGCGTCCGCAACGGCACGCGCCTCGGCGAGCTCGGCCTCGACCGTGGCGCGGGTGACGTCGAGCGAGGTCAGCTCCTCCAGCCGTGTCAGAGCAGCCTCACGGTGTGCGAGGACCTCGGCCAGATCGTCGCCGTACTTGCGCTTGAGCTCCACGAGACGGTGCCGACGCCGCCGGAGGGCATCGAGGCGCTCATCATCGGGTTCGATCGCCTCGATCGTGGCGCGAAGCTCGGCGACGATGTCGCTGAGCTCAGGGGCGACGACATCGAGCCGGTCGACCTCCCCGGTGAACGGTGCACGACCCCGCAGATCACCGATGACCCCGGCGATGCTGTCGAGCACGCCGCCGTCAGCTCCGAGGACCTCCAGCACCTTCGCACCGACCTCCCGGTGGGCCGCCGCACCGGCGAGCGTGTCCTCCTCGGCGACCAGGCGCTCCTCTTCTCCCGGCTGCGGGTCCACGGCGGTGATCTCATCGATCTGGAACCGCAACAGGTCGATCTCCCGAGCGCGCGCCCGTTCGTCGCCGCCGAGGCCGTCGAGTCGGGTCTCCAGGAGGGTGACCGCCCGACGAGCGGTGCGCAGCGGAGTGGGGTCGACCCCCGCGTAGCGGTCGAGAGCATCTCGTTGCTGGCGAGGGTGCAGGAGCGCCTGCTGGGCGTGCTGGCCGTGGATCTCGATGACACGCGACGCCATCTCCTCGAGCCCGGCGACCGTCGACAGTCCGCCGTTCAGATATGCGCGGGAACGGCCCGCTGCCGGCACGACGCGGCGGAGCACCCACTCCCCGCCCGCATCATCGGTTGCCGGACCGGCCCCCGCGATGTCGACGTGCGGATCGACGAAGAGCCCCTCGACGACCGCCTCCTGGGTTCCCGGACGGACGCGTGCGGGATCGGCGCGCGCCCCGCACAGCAGGCTCAGCGCTTCGACGACCATCGTCTTGCCGGCACCTGTCTCACCGGTGACAGCGGTGAGACCCGGCTGAAGCGGGATGCGGGACTCCGCGATCACTCCGAGGTTCCGGACGGCGAGTTCGACGAGCATGACGAACCCGGAGCGTAGAGGGAACGCGGCTCAACGCGGACCCAGGTGGAACTTCTCGCGGAGGACCGCGTGGAAGTTCCGCTCACCGAAGGTCACCAGGCGCGCCGGACGATCGCTCGCCGTGCAGTGCACCTCCGCTCCGGTCTCGAGGCGTTGCAGCGGTCGTCCGTCGACCGACACACCGGCCGAGCGGTCGCCGTCGACACGGACGCGCACCTCGCAGTCCGGACGCAGGACGATCGAACGGTCGAACAACATGTGCGGCGCGACCGGGACCATGAGCACCGCGCTGTGCCGTGGATCGATGATGGGTCCCCGTACCGAGAAGGCGTACGCGGTGGAACCCGTCGGGGTGGACAGGACGAGGCCGTCGGCGACGTAGGAGGTGAAGGGACGACCGTCGAGCAGCACCTCGAGGCGCACGGTGTGACCCATCTCGGACTTCTCGATGACCACCTCGTTCAGCGCTCCGATGGTCAGCTCCCCGTCCGGGCCCTCCACCCGGGCGTCCAGGCGCATGCGCTCCTCGATGCTGTAGGAACCCGCGAGGAAGCGCTTGAGCGCCATCCGGACTCCGCTTGGCTCGACCTGGGTGAGATAGCCGAGCTGACCGAGGTTCACACCGAGCACCGGGACATCGTCGGGCGCGGCCAGCGCGACGGCTCGCAGCATCGTGCCATCGCCCCCCAGCGAGATCACGAGATCGGCGCCGTTGGCCAACTCCGCGGTTGGCACCACGAGATCCGAGTCACCGAGGATGTCGCTGTCATCG
The DNA here is from genome assembly GCA_964429335.1 of uncultured Aquihabitans sp. Classification (GTDB taxonomy): domain Bacteria; phylum Actinomycetota; class Acidimicrobiia; order Acidimicrobiales; family Microtrichaceae; genus Dermatobacter. The sequence continues at coordinate 3,961 of CAYSCB010000201.1, read as the reverse complement.
TCCGCGACCCGGACCTCGTGACCACGCTCGCGCAGCCACGCGACCGTCGACCGTGCGAGCTCACCCGCTCGACCCCGGTGCAACACGAGTCCGAAGGTGCTCATCGGACGCTCCCGGCGGTGTCTCCAGCCTCGGCGACCGCCCGTCGGATCATGTCGGCCGCGGAGCGCGACGCCATGGACTCGGCCGTGGACTCGGCTGTGGACTCGGAGGCATCAGCGGGCCGGAGGAGCCGGATCAGGAACTCCGTGTTCCCGTCAGCCCCGCGCAGCGGTGAGGGCAACACCCCCTCGAGGACCGCGCCGGCGTCGGATGCCTCGTCGAGGACCTCCTGGAGGACGCGTTCCCACACGACCGGATCGGTGATCACACCCCGTCCCTTCGCGACCTCGACCCGGCCGGCCTCGAACTGCGGCTTGACCAGCAGGACGAGCCAGCCGCCGGGAGCGGTCGACCGCACGAGCACGTCCATCACGGTACGCAACGAGATGAACGACAGGTCGGCCACCACCGCGTCGTACGGGGCGGCAGCGTCGGGATCGATGTGGCGCACGTTCGTCCGTTCGACGAGGTCCACACGCGGATCGTTCCGGAGGCGTTCGTGGATCTGGCCGTGGCCAACGTCGAGAGCTGTGACCGATGCGGCGCCGTGCTGCAGGAGGCAGTCGGTGAACCCGCCGGTGGAGGCACCAGCGTCGAGGATCCGCAGACCCCGCGGATCGAGGCTCCATCCCTCGATCGCCGCCTCCAGCTTCTGGCCGCCGCGGCCGACGAACCTGGGTGCTGGACCGACGAGGACCAGCGGCTCCTCGGCGTCGACCATGCGGCCTGCCTTGGTCGCGAGTGCGCCGGACACGAGGATCCGGCCGTCGTCGATGAGTCGACGGGCTGCGACCCGCGAGGGAGCCATCCCCCGCCGCAGCAGTTCCGCATCCAGTCGCCTGCGCACCCGAGGAGGCTACCGACCGGATTCCGCCACGAGGGTCGCCAGGTCATCCCCGACGATCCACGGCTCCGGCACGACGGGGAGATCGGCTCGCGTCGTCACCCCGCTCAGCACCAGACCGAACCTGGCTCCGAGCACGGCCGCGAGGCCGCCATCGGTCTCGGGCCGGTCACCGACGACGACATCGACCGCTCCGTGGCGGGCGACGATGACCTCCGCCATCGGCGGATGCGGCTTGCCGACCACCTCCGGTGTCCGACCCGCGGCCGTAGCGACTGCGGCTGCCAGGGCGCCGTTGCCGGGAAGCAGGCGCCGCCCGGAAGGTCCGACGGTGGGGAACGTCGCGTCGTCGTTGGTGACGAGGAACAGAGCCCCGGCACGCACAGCGTCGGCGGCCATGCCGATCTGGGACCGGCTCCAGTCCGTGAGGCCGCCGACGACGACGACATCGATGTCACCGTCGACCTCGCCATCGGGCAGCTGTGCCACCGATCGGGTCGGCACACCCCGGCCCGACAGGAGGTCCGCCAGGGACGGATCCCCGAGCACCAGCACCGACGCCGCTCCGTCACAGCGATCGGCGACCACGTCCCCGGAGGTGACGACCGGGCAACCCGAGACTCCGAGCTCCCGGAGGCGGTCGACCTTGTCGTCCGGGGCGGTGGCGTGGTTGGTGCAGAACACGACGCGGTCGCCCCGATCCAGGAGCGTCGAGATCGCATCGACGGATCCGGGGATCACGACAGGTCCCGCCCACATCACCCCATCGAGGTCGACCGCCCACAGCGCCACGGACCCACACTGGCACAACGGCGTGCCGCGACCGCCGGGCGCCGTCTGGCCGCCCACCGACTGCCTGTGCAACCCTGTTCGGAACCCACCACACGGGCACCGGTTGTGGGCCGTGACGCGCCCATCGAGGAGGACGACGTGAACGACCAGCAGCTCGACAAGATCAAGAACGACCCCGGGTTCATCGCGGCGCTCGACCAGAGCGGCGGAAGCACCCCGAAGGCGCTCAAGCTCTACGGCATCGACGAGAGCGAGTACTCGGGTGAAGCCGCCATGTTCGACCTCATCCACGCGATGCGGACCCGGATCATCACCAACCCGAAGTTCAACGGCGACAGGATCGTGGGTGCGATCCTGTTCGAGCAGACCATGGACCGGGAGATCGAGGGCCAGGGCACGGCGGAGTACCTCTGGCAGGAGAAGCGGGTCGTGCCGTTCCTCAAGGTCGACAAGGGACTCGCGGAAGAAGTGGACGGCTCCCAGGTGATGAAGCCGATCCCCGATCTCGATGCAGTCTGCGACAAGGCGGTCGGCCACGGAGTCTTCGGCACCAAGATGCGGTCGGTGATCAAGACGGCGAACGAGGCGGGTGTGACCGCGAACGTCGCACAGCAGTTCGCGTTCGGCCGCCAGATCCTCGGCCACGGCCTCGTGCCGATCATCGAGCCCGAGATCGACATCAACAGCCCCACGAAGGCTGCCGCCGAGGAGCTCCTCAAGGGCCGCATCCTCGCCGAGCTCGACGACGTCGACGCTCCGATCATGTTGAAGCTGACGCTGCCGGAGACCGACGGCTTCTACACCGACGTGGTCCAGCACCCGAACGTGCTCCGCGTCGTCGCGCTCTCGGGCGGATACAGCCGCGAGGAGGCGAACGCTCGTCTCGCCCGCAACCCCGGTGTGATCGCCAGCTTCTCGCGGGCCTTCACCGAAGGTCTGACGGTGCAGCAGTCCGATGCGGACTACACCGCGACGCTCGACGCCTCCATCCAGAGCATCTACGAGGCGTCGAACACCTGAACGACATCCCGGCAGGGGTGGCCGGCTATCCGCCGGTCGCCCGTTCCGCGGCGTCGAGGAACTCCGGCTCCGCCCGTGCCACCTGCGCGAACAGCGTCCGCGCCTGTGGGACGTCGCCGGAGCGGTCATAGAGGTCAGCGAGCGCGTAGGCGCGTCGCAGGTGGTGCTCGAGCGGCCGCTTGGGGAACTTGAAGCCCTTCCCCAGCAACGCGATGGCGTCAGCGAGCCGACCCTGGTCCGCCAACGCGCCGGCTGCGACGATGCGCCCCTCTGCCACGAGCGCACCAGATGGGGACGCCGAACGAAGCTCCTCCCAGAGCTCGGCGACCTTCGCATACTGACCGAGCGCGCGACGGCAGTCCGCGAGAACCGGATGCTGCTCCGTCGAGCCACCGGTGAGCTCGACGAAGGCGTCGAGCTCACGAGCGGCCTCACGCCAGCGTCCGAGCCGGTAGAGCGTCAGGCCGTACAACTCACGCGCCTCGGGCAGGTCGGGAACCTCCCTCACCACCGGAGCGAGGACTCGTCGAGCCTCCGGATACCGTTCGGCAGCGTAGGCCGTCGCGCCGTCGGAGAGCAGCGACTCCACCGAGCGCGCCCGCTTCGGGCCGACGAGCTCAACGAGATGCGGTGCACGCACGGTGACCGGGCGGGCGCGACCACGGCGGGAGCTCCCGCTGGGCCGTTGGATGACAACAGGGCCCTCGTCGATCCACACGTCGGGCTCTCTGGCGGGAGACGGAACGTGGTTCGGGTCCTTGCCGCGCCGCCTGGGAGGTGGCGGAACGGGCCGGGTGTCGCGGGGCCCCTTGGTTGCCGAGCCCGATCCAGCCCGGCGGGGGCGCCCGTCGGCCGAGCCTGTACGCCTCCCGCTGCCCGCGCCGGCTTTGGCCGGACGACCACCCCTCGGGCTGCCACGCGAACCGCCCTCCCGGGCTCCTCCCGAGCTGCCCCGCGAGGAGCCTGAGCGCTGGCCTCCGGCCGATCGACCCGGCCTCCCGGATGGCTTCGATGCAGGTCGCCGTTGCGGGCGGTCACTGGACATGGAGCAGACCTCTCGTGGGTTCGCCGGGTCCGCCACCGTACCCGGAGCGGGAAGATGAACCCGTACATGGCGAAGGGGAGGTGCCGGAGCACCTCCCCTTCTCGAAATCCGGCGGCGTCCTACTCTCCCAGGGACGAACGTCCCAAGTACCATCGGCG
>CAYSCB010000200.1:0-6029 GCA_964429335.1 uncultured Aquihabitans sp. | reverse complement strand
TTCCCGCACGAGATCTTCAGGAAATCACGGAGCTGGGCCGAGGCAAGATTCGAGGATCTGCGCAACTTCAACGAGCTCGACTGCGGCGGCCACTTCGCCGCGTTCGAACAACCGGAGCTGTTCGTGACCGAGATGCGCGACGCGTTCCGATGGATGCGCTGAGGCGACCGGCCTCAGTCGGCCAGCTTCATCTTCGGGACGCCGAAGCGTCGTTGGACCGCCGCGCTGAACGAGGGGGCGACCGTCGCGAGCGTCGCGGTCAGGCGCAGTTCGATCGGCGACACGAACACCTCGGCCGGGTTCACCTCGATCGCACGCACGACCCCGGCGGCCACGTCGTGGGGCGAGCGGGTGCGGATCACCGCCGGCAGATCCATGCCGCCCTCAGCGAACATGCCGGCGTCACGGATGAACCCCGGCGAGACGAGCGACACCCCGACGCCGGTGCCGTCGAGGTCCTGACGAAGCGAGTGGGCGAAGCCACGCAGGCCGAACTTCGTGGCGTTGTACATGCGCGTGTTCGGCGTCGCTGCCAGACCGGACAGCGAGCCCATGAACACGATCTGCGCCTGCGTGCCCGCTTCGAGGTGGTGCTGGGCGAACGCGACCGACATCTGGATCGGCGCACGCAGGTTGACGTCGATCACCGAGTCGATCCGCTCCGCCGTCTCGGACCGCAGGTCCCGGTCACCGCCGACACCGGCGTTGAGGACCAGGATGTCGAGCCCAGCAGCGATGTCCACGAGCCGCGCCACGTCGTCGCGGTCCGACAGGTCGGCCACCACGACCTCGGCTCCCGTGTCGGCCGCGAGCCCGTCGAGCAGGTCCCGGCGGCGGGCGGTCAGGGTGAGCTGGGCGCCGCCCCGGGCGAGCTCACGCGCGATGGCGTCACCGAGGCCACCGCTCGCTCCGGTGATGAGAACACGTGCTCCGCTGATCTGCATCCGGCCGACGGTAGCGAAGCACCGGCCGTCGGTCGCAGACGACCCGGGACCGACGTCGCTCAGGCGAGCTGTTCGGCGAGGTACTGCTGGAGCCCGACCTGGTCGATCGCGGCGAGCTGGGTCTCCAGCCAGTCGGCGTGCTCCTCCTCGGAGACGAGGATCTCCTCGAGGAGGTGCCGGGTGCCGTTGTCGCCCGCGGTGACCGCTGCCGCGATCCCCCGGTTCAGCCGCTCGATCGCTGTACGCTCCAGCTCCAGGTCGTTGCGGAACTGCTCCTCGACCGTCTCACCGACACGCAGCGGCGACAGGCGCTGGAGGTTCGGGATTCCGTCGAAGTACAGGATCCTCTCGACGAGTGCCTCGGCGTGGCGCATCTCGTCGATCGACTCGGCACGGGTGTGGCTCGCGAGGCTTTCGAAACCCCAGTTGCCGCACATCTTGGCGTGCACGAAGTACTGGTTGATCGCCGTGAGCTCGGCGGTGAGCACCTCGTTCAGCAGTTCGATGATCTCGGGGTTGCCCTGCACTGCGGTCCTCCTCGGCTGGTTCGGCCACTGTAGCGAGGCCGCACATCCTGGATCCGTGCCTACCCTGGAGCGGTGACCCGACCGTCCACCAGCCGATCCTCGCGTCATCTGCCGTCTCGGATCCTCCTGACTGCGACGATCCTCGTGATCGTCGGGGTGTCGTCGAGCTGCTCGGATGGAGACAGGCAGTCGTCTTCGACCACCCGACCGAGCGCTCCAGCGGACCAGGTGGTCGCCGACGCCATCGGACGCTACGACCGGGAACTGCTCCGACCGCCGGCCGAGGTGGCCGACGAGTTCGTCTTCTTCACCTACCAGACGAGATGGAGCCTGTCGACACCGTCGGCCCGCTGTGCGACCGACAAGCTGATCGAATCCGTCGGTGGTCGGGCCCGGCTCGGAGACGTGAGCCTCGGTGAGCTCACCGGTCGCCGCAACGATACGGCCGAGCGGAACGCCGCGCTCGCGTGCGCCACCCCAGAGGAGATCACGCGCATGCCGTCCCGGGAGCTCGCCCCGGATGTGGACGTGACGCGGCTGAGGGCGCTGCAGGTCGCCCTGCTCGCCGGCGCGGCACGCGAACGCGGGTTGACCGCGGACGAGGCTTCGTGTCTGGCGACCAGGACCTGGGGGAGCCTGTCGGATGAAGACGTGCTCATGCTGACGCGGGGTGGGTCCTCGGCGCAGGACCTGGCGAAGCGACTCAGCGGGATCGAGCAGCTCCGATCCTGCGTCACCACGGCCAGGATGAAGGAGCTCGCGGACCGTCTCGCTCCAGAGGTGCAGCGCGAGCTGCAAGCCTCGAGCACGACCGTCAGCGGACCCACGCGAGGGTGAACCGACTTCGGGAAGGGGTGGACAAGCTCGGTGATCCGCCGTACCCTTGCCTGAGCGGGGACTCAGGGCGAGGTCCCGTGACGAGCTCCACCCCGCCGCGGGCATCGGCTCCGCTGGGGTGCCGGGATGAGGGAGATCCACATGATCCGTCGCCGTACCACCACCGCCGTGCTGGCATGTGCACTGGCACTCGGCCTGGTCGCCGCCGCCTGCACTCCACCCACGCCACCACCAGTGGAGAACTGGAAGTTCCAGGCCACGAAGGTCCAGGTCATCAACCAGACCGAGTACATCAACGTCGTCGGTTGCGGCGTCGGGAACTGCTACGACGAGCCGTACCACATCAACATCTGGTTCCGGGCCAAGTTCGGCGGCGGTCCCACCTCGGTGCAGACCGGTGTGGTGGACACGAGAGGCTGTTCGCCCGAGATCGCTTTGCGTGAGGCCGGCAAGGGTGGGCCCGACACCAAGGACCTGCTGGCAGATGACAATGACTGCTACCCGGGCACCGTGGCGTTCAACAACGTCCAGATGCTCGACGTCCTCGACATCAACGACACCAACAAGCTCGAAGTGCTCGGTGTGTGGCAATGGGCGATGGAGGAGGACCAACTCGGCTTCGACGCCAGCGGCATCGCCTCGGCGCTCAATAAGGTCCTGCAGGACACCGTCGCCGGCGGCACCGTCCCCAACGAGAACCTGGTGACCTACATCATCAACACGCTGTTCAGCGGTGGGTTCGTGACGACCATCACGACAGCCTTCGGCCTGCTCGGCATCAACATCCCCATCTTCGGTGACGACACCATCGGCAGTCGGCTCTTCGTCGGCGTCAACGCCCGCGGCAGCCTGGCCAGCCTGATCGGCACTTCCACCACGGCCGGAGGCATCAACGTCGGCTTCGGGATTCCGTCCATTCAGGGGATCAGCATCACCGGACTCGGCAGTTCACCGGTGAACTTCGACAACCAGGAGTACACCGAGACGAACTGCACGCTCGGCATCTGCGACACCGACACCTATCGCTACTGGAACCGCTGGACGAACTCGTAACAGCGCTTCGTAGCGGACGAACGGGAACGGCCCCGGGCGCTTGCCCGGGGCCGTTCCACGTCCAGAGCACGGTGTGCACACGTGACGGGGCGGCCCATGCTCAGCGGCCGCTGGCGTTGACGACATCCGAACGGCCTGTCGGGCGGTCTCAGGCCACGGCCACGGGATGGCGAACGCCCTCGATCGTCAGGAACGCCTCGATCGTCGGTCGACAGGACCCGCACCCGCCACCAGCACCGCAGGCGTCCGTGACATCGTCGACAGAGCACGCGCCCTCACGGATCACGTCCAGGATCTCCGCGTCCCGGAGGCCGTGGCAGCTGCAAGCGATCGCCATGGCTGTTCAGCATACCTAACATCTGACGGATGGCAACCCCCTGATCTGAGATCGTCCACGGCTCGTGCGGCGCGGTTCCCCGCTGGAGGGGGGCATGATGGAGCCAGCAGTGACGACCGGGAGGCACCGATGGGTGACGAGCAGCACGACGACACGCACGGCCACACGCACGGCCACACGCACGGCCACACGCACCAACAGCACGAACACCACTACCAGGAGACCAAGGACGGCAAGGCCAACATCGACCCGAAGCCGCTCGGCAAGCCGGAACCGATCCGCCAGGTCCTCCACGACGTTGCCGAGGGCGCAGCCGAGTTCCTCGAGGGCCACCCACCCCGTGGCGCCAAGGATGCCGGCCACGTCGAAGGGGCGAACGAGGAGTGAGGCGGCGCGTCGCCGTCACGTGAGCCGGACCGCCACAGGACCGCGGTAGGTCGACCCGTCCGACCACACCTCACCCCGGTGGTCGACCGGGTCGAGCTCCACTGTACGAACGAGGCGCGAACAGAACGCGAACGGCAGACCGCCCCTCCACGGCCGTGATGTCGCCTGACCATGCCCGCCGTCGCCAAACCACCTGAGCCCTCCGGCACCACGACGATCCAACTGCTCGGCGACGTCGAGGTGGATGCCACGCAGGCACGAGCCCGCGTCGACCGTGCCGAGTCGGCCATCCAGCAGCTGGCCGACGACCTCGGCTCGAGCCCGAGGTCGCGACGATCGAGCTCGTCCGACAGATCCGCGACCGCAGACCGGAACCATCTCGACGGGATGCACCGCGGTCGTCCCCACCCCCGGTTCGACATGGATCTCCGATGTTCGGAGGCGCGGCCGAGATCGCAGCGGCGGATGAGGCGTGGACGGAGATCGGATCATCCGGCACGACCGCTCCGCCGCTGCGGTCGAGCCATCGGCATCCGACGGACCGACCGCGTCAGACCGGACCGTCCTGTTCCGGGACCTGACCGCGAGGATGGCACGACTCATCGAGGCATCGACGGTCTGGGTGGTCGAGGACGTCCACTGGGCGAACGAGGACACCGTCGAGCTCCTCGGCGACCTCGATGCCGATGAGGTGACCGAGTTGCTCCACGCCGAGGGGATCGCGGATGCGCCTGATCTCGGCGCGCAGGTCGGGTCCCGCACCGGTGGCAACCCGTTCTTCATCCACGAGCTCGCCCGGACCGCGGACGCAGACGGTCGGATGGATCCCGGCGGCCTTCCCGACACCTTGCGATCGTGGATCGACCAGCGGGTCGCTTCGCTCGGCGACGGACCCGAGGAGGTGCTCGCCGCCGCAGCCGTGCTCGGCACCGACGTCGATCTCGACCTGCACGCTGCCGCGGCCGACGCCATCGTCGCGGGCCGGGCGCTCGCCCGCTCCGCCCTGGCAGAGGCGCACCCGCTCGCAGAAGCGTTCGGCCACCCCTACTGGCAGTGGGTCGTGCGGACCTGGCAGACGCTCGAGCTGGTCGGCGACCGCGACGCTGCCGTGACGTTGCAGCACCTGCTCCTCCCGCACCGGGATCGTCAGGTGGTGCTCAACTGCTTCGGCGGTGGAGGCTCCTACTGGGGTCCGGTCGCGACCCAACTCGGGCGCCTGTCACTCGTGCTCGGCGACGAGGAGGGCACGACAGCGCACCTGGCCGCTGCGCGTGCGTCAGCCGAGGCGTTCGAGGCCCCGCTCGCCGCCCGGCGCATCCCCTGAGGTGGCGCATCTCCTCGCGTCGTCGAGCAGCAGGACCGATCAGGTGACGGTCCAGGTGGGACCCGACCGGATGAGCTGGGCGAGGTCGCCCGGGCCCTGCCGTTCGATCGCCTCCTCGACCTGCTCCTGCACCTCGGCCTCGTACAACGGCCGATCGACGTCACGGAAGATCCCGATCGGTGTCGGCGAGTACGGACCGGAAGCCAGACGGGACAGCGCGAACGCGAGCGTCGCGTCCGGACGGTGTTCGTCGTGCACGACGAGTGCATCCTCGCCGTACTCGGCGACCTCGCCGACGAACAGCTCGGCGAACTCGTTCTGGAACACGCCGTGCTGGCCGTCGGCACCGAAGCGAACCGGCTCGCCGTGGCGGAGCGGGATCATCATGTCCGGCCGGTTGTCCTTGGACATGACGTCGTCGAACGCGCCGTCGTTGAACACGTTGCAGTTCTGGTACACCTCGATGAACGAGGCGCCCTTGTGCTCGTAGGCACGTCGGAACACGTCCTGCATGTGGTTGCGGTCGGCCTCGTGGGTGCGTGCGACGAATGACGCCTCCGCTCCGAGCGCCACCGACACCGGGTTGAACGGCTGGTCGATCGAACCGAACGGCGTCGACT
>CAYSCB010000199.1:0-6071 GCA_964429335.1 uncultured Aquihabitans sp. | reverse complement strand
AAGCTCCCGGCCGCCGGAACCGCCCCGGCGGGTGCCGGCGCCACCCGTCGGGCCATCGCGAAGCTGTCGAGCTCGAAGGGACCGTGGAGCCTCGCCGCGTTGATCCCCTACGGGATCGGCGCCGGCATCGGTGCCGCCGGCAACGCGGTCCTCGCCCGATCGGTCGGCAGCGCCGCCAAGCAGTACTTCGCGGCCAACGCCGTCGATCCCCTGCAGCGTCATGCACCGATCATCGAGGACGCCGGCGAGGGCGACATCGTGGAGGAACCGATCGTGGAAGAAGCACAGGAGGGAGTGTCTCGACCGAACGCGTCACGTGGACACGTCGACATCCTCGACGCGATCATCGTCGACGCCGTCATCATCGAGGAGGGACCGCAGTAGCCTCGGCCCATGACCGACACGACTGCGGCTCTGATCGACGGCACCGACGTCCTCACCGGCGAGGTCAACGAGGTTCACTCCCCCTTCGACGGTGCAGTCGTCGGCGCCGTGCCGGTGTGCGGGACCGCCGAGCTCGACCGGGCCGTCGCCGTCGCGCTCGAACGTCACCGCGGCGGCGCGCTCCCCGCCCACCGTCGGGCCGAGATCCTCGACCGCGCCGCGGAGCTGCTGCGGGACCGGATCGACGAGTTCGCGCGATCGATCAGCTCGGAGTCGGCCAAGCCGATCACGACCGCGACGGTCGAGGCACAGCGAGCACTCGACACGATCCGCTTCTCGGCTGCGGAGGCGCGCACCTTCACCGGCGAGATGGTGCCGCTCGACGCCTCCGCCGCCGGTGTCGGCAAGCTCGGCTTCACCAAGCGCGTCCCGATCGGCGTCGTCGCTGCGATCTCGCCGTTCAACTTCCCGCTCAACCTGGTATGCCACAAGATCGCGCCGGCTGTCGCCGCGGGATGCCCGGTGGTGCTCAAGCCCGCCTCGACGACCCCGCTCACGGCGCTGCGGATCGTCCGGCTCTTCGAAGAGGCCGGCCTCCCGCCCGGATGGTTGAACGTCGTGACCTGCAGCGGACGGACGGCGAACCACCTCGTGACGCATCCCGACGTGGCCATGGTCACCTTCACCGGCTCACCGGAGGTGGGGTGGGGCATCCGGGCCGAAGCACCACGCAAGCGTGTGAGCCTCGAGCTGGGCAACAACGCGCCGGTCATCGTCGAACCCGACGGCGACTGGGCCGGCGCTGCGGCCAAGATCGCGGTGGGTGGGTACTCCTACGCAGGTCAGACGTGCATCTCGGTCCAACGGGTGTACGTCCACCGGAGCCTGCACGAGGGCTTCGTCGCTGCGCTCGCCGAGCGGGTGAGCGCGATCCGGGTCGGCGATCCGATGGACCCGGCGACGGAGGTGAGCGCGTTGATCGATCCCAGCGAGTCGAATCGCGTCGAGTCGTGGATCGGTGAGGCGACTTCGGCGGGCGCGCGACTCGTCGTCGGTGGCACGCGGACCGATCACGGCGTGTTGACCCCGACGCTGCTCGATGGCGTCGAGCCCGACATGTTGGTGTGCTCGCACGAGGTGTTCGGACCGCTCGTGGGTGTCGCAGCGTACGACGACTTCGACGACGCGCTGCGACTCGCGAACGACACCCGCTACGGCCTGCAGGCAGCCGTGTACACCCGGGACATCGGCAAGGCGCTGCACGCCGCGGACACCCTCGACTTCGGTGGGGTCCTCGTCAACGAGCTGCCCTCCTGGCGGGCCGACCAGCAGCCCTACGGCGGGGTCCGCGACTCGGGCAACACCCGCGAGGGTCCGCCGTACACGGTGCAGGAGATGACCGAGCGTCGGGTGATCGTCATCCAGGGCTGAGCCTCTCAGACCGCGTCGAGGAAGGCGGCCAGCGCGGCGAGGTTCACACCACCGCCCGGCTCGTGGTTTCGGATACGGGCCGGCATCCACGTCAGGTCGGCCCATGCATCGACGATGTCGAGTCCGACGCTGGCTCCTCGCTGACGCGCGACCATCTGCAGGAAGTGGGACTGCGCCGTCGACACGATCCCGTCGGAGTCACCCGCGATCACATGGCCGGGCGGATCCGAGGCGTCGATGAACGAGGTCGGCGACATGCGATGCCTCCAGAGCGTGATCGCCGGCAACCAGATGATCCCCCAGAAGTTGCTGTTGCCGCCCAGGGAGAAGTCGTTGATCCCGGCCATGTCGATCCAGCCGTCGACACGGGAGACGTCGCTGTAGGCGTCATCACCGCTGTTCCAGGCGACCCCGTTCAGCGCGGCGATGGTTCCCCCGGCGGAGTGACCGGCGACGACGATCTTCGAGGGGTCGACCCCCAGGTCGCCGGCGTGGGTGCGGATCCACGAGATGGCGACCGCGACGTCGGTCACCGCAGCGGGCCACGGAGCGGCCTGGGTCCGGTTGAGCCGGTAGTTGACCGACACGACGTCCCAGCCGCGGGTGGTCTGGAACAGGATCGGACCGAGGAGGCCGGTGCGGTCGGACTTGTCACCGCTGGTGAAGCCACCGCCGTGGACGAACACGATCGTCCCGGCCGGTTCGCTCGACGGATCGTGCGAGTAGACGTCGAGCGTCCGCGATCCATTGCACGTCTCGTGCGTCGCGGCACCCGGACCACAGCCGGTGACGATGCCACCGTCGTAGGACACGTCACGGAGCTGCGGCGCGATCGTCGCGCCGAAGCTCTCTGCGACGACCTGCGCCGCCGTCGGGTTCGGGACCTGGTTCGGCGGCGGCGTCGGCGCGCACGCGGCCCCGACCACACCCAACGCAGCGACCGAGGCGAGGACCAGCAGGACGGTGGTTCGACGGAGTGCTCCCATGGGCCACAGAACGACCGCCTCGGCGGTCGCCTTGAGAAGTTCGGGCCGATCGGCCCGACGCTCGTGGGCTCAGTTGACCGACGGGTCCTCCGGGTAGAGCCCGTGCGAGGCGATTCGACCGCCCTGTCGACGCATCACGTTGCGCCACAGGACGTCGGGTTCGACGCACAGCACGTCGTCGACCATGGCGTCCACGACGTGCCAGGCACCAGCTGCGAGCTCCCCGTCGAGCTGTCCGGCACCCCAGCCCGAATACCCGGTGTACAGGCGGATCGCGTCGAGTCCCTCGACCTCGCCACCGAGGAGTGCTTCGGGATCCACGATGACCAGCGGACCGCCGAGCATGGCCGCGTTGACCGGGTCGGCACCGACCGCACGTCGGCCCAGAGCGAGCAGACCGCCGAGCGACACCGGTCCCCCGACGAAGAAGACCTGAGGCGACACGACCGGGAAGCGGAGGTCCGGCAGGTGATCGGCCACCTCGGTCTCCGACGGTCGGTTCAACACCACGCCGAACGCGCCCTCGTCGTCGTGTTCGACCATGTACACGACGGTCTGATCGAAGTTGACATCCCCGAGATCGGGCACCGACAGGAGCAGGCGGTGACGTGTGGATCCGACGGGTTCCATCAGACGATGTCGAGCGACAGCATCCGGATGGCGTTGCCGCGGAGGATCTTGTAGCGGACCTCGGGGGACAGATGCGCCATCATCTTCTCCGCCACCTCCCTGGTGTGCGGCCATGTCGAATCCGTGTGCGGGTAGTCGCTCTCGAAGGTGACGTTGTCCTCGCCGATGACGTCGAGCGAGTTGAGCCCGTGCTGGTCCCGGAAGAAGCAGCCGAACACCTGCCGGTAGTAGTAGCTCGACGGCGGCTCGGGGATGAGGTCGGCCACGCCACCCCAGGCCCGGTGCTCGCTCCACACGTCGTCGACACGCTCCAGCACGTACGGCAACCAACCGATCTGGCCCTCGGAGTAGGCCAGCTTCAGGTCCGGGAACCGCACGAGGACCCCCGAGAACAGGAAGTCCGACAGCGACGCCATCGAGTTGTTGAAGCTGAGCGACGCCGCCACCGCGGTCGGCGCGTCCGGCGAGGTCGCCGGCATCCGCGACGACGAGCCGATGTGCATGCACACGACCGTGTTCGTCTCCTCGCACGCCCGGAAGAACGGGTCCCAGAACCCGCTGTGGATGCTCGGCAGGCCGAGGTGGTACGGCACCTCGCTGAACGCGACGGCGTGCACGCCCCGCGCCGCGTTGCGCCGGACCTCGGCCGCGGCCAGGTCCGCGTCCCAGAGGGGAACGATGGTCAGGGGTTCCAGGTGGCCGTCGGAGTCACCGCACCACTCCTCGACCATCCAGTCGTTGTAGGCGTACACGCAGGCCTCGCCGAGCTCGCGGTCCTTGGCCTCGGTGAACGCCTGGCCGCAGAAGCGCGGGAACGACGGGAAGCACAGCGACACGTCGACGTGGTTCATGAGCATGTCCTCGACGCGGGCCTTGGGGTCGTAGCACCCCGGGCGCATCTCGTCGTAGGTCATCGGCGTCATCGTCATCTCGTCGCGGGAGTAGCCGACCGCGGCGACGTGGCGCTTGTGGATGTAGACGAGGTCCTCGAAGACCCAGCAGTCGGCCTGCTTGCCGTCCGGGTCGAACTCCTGCTCGTAGGCACCGCCGCCGATGTGGCGCATCGCACCGACGCCACGACGTTCGATCTTGGGGCCGCGGTCCTTGAACCTGGCCGGGAGCCACCTCTCCCACACGTGCGGCGGTTCGACGACGTGGTCGTCGACGCTCACGATCATCGGGAGCTCATCGATGTCGGAGCTCGTGTCGGTGCTGCCCTCGACGGTGGTCACGCTGCCTCCTCCGGTTCGTCAGGAACGGTACCCCGGGTCGATGACGGGCAAGGAGCTGCGTCCCTGCGACGCCCACCAGCTCGCCGTGAGCTGGAACCCCTCGACACCGCTCGTGGGCAGCGTCACCTCGAACGAGCGCCGGTACCCGGTGCGGGCGATGCGCCAGCGTCCGTCCACCCGGCGGTAGGCGTCGACGTAGAACGCAGCGCCGAAGACCATGACGTCCCAATCGGTGTCGATCACCGTGTCCTCGAGGGCCCAGGTGCCCGTCGCGTCGTCTCCGTCCACGTCGATCTCGGGGTGGTGCACGCGATGGCTCGAATGGAACGCCTCGCGGTCCATGTTCGCGACCAGGAAGCCGACGATCTCCTCGCGTCCCTCGAAGCTGTACCTTCCACCGCTGAACTCCGCGACGGCGTCCGGCACGAACAGCTCCGCGATGCCGGCCCAGTCCTTCTGGTCCAGGCACCGCAGGTAGGCGTACTTCAGACGTCTGATTTCTTCGATGTCGATGAGCTCATCGACCGTCGGATGCTGCATGTCGCGGTCCCCTCGTTTCCGTCGTGTTGATCGGGCCGGTCGACCCTGGCCCCTGCCAGGACGCGGCCGCCAGGAGCCGTCGCAGCAGCGGCAGGGGCATGCCCACGACACCGCTGGGGTGCTCGCCGCTGACCGACGCGACCAGCGCTGTGCCCGGACCCTGCTCGCCTTCCATGACCTCGCCGTCCTCGATCCGGTACGACCCCGCCGTGTCGAAGGGCTCGAAGCGGTCGACGTAGCTCCGCGCCTCGCTCTCGGAGTAGCCGCGCATCGTGACGGTCTGCACGTCGACGCCGGTGTGCAGCGCACCGTCGGGCGAGCGCAGCACCATCCCGTTGACGAGACGGTGGGTCGTCGCCGCCATCGACATGAGCTGTGCGACAGCGCCGTCGGTGTCGGTGCGCTTCGTCAGCAGCACCCACCGTCTCCCCTCGCTCGGGCGATCGTCGCTGGCGGCGTCGTCGGCGGGGTCGGTGCCGAGGACCCCGACCTGGTCGGCGGCGAGCACGAAGCTCCCGGGATGGCGGGATGCGACCGCTTCGGCCTTCGCCACGGCCAGGTGGACCGCGAGGCCCTCCGGTCCCAGGTCCGCGACACGACCGTCCAGGGCCCGCTCGTCGATGTCGGGCGGATCGACGATGACGGGGATGTGCGCCTCCGCGAGGATCGCTGCCCGGTAGGTCGACCCGGAGGCGAGCACGAGCGGTGCTACAGGTCCCATCCCGCCCGAGTGTTGCACCACTACCCTGCGCGTCGTGGCCGACAGCACCTCTCTGCTCGGATCCGGCGCCTCGGTCGTGACGATGGAGCTCGAACGGGGGGTCGTCGGAGATCTCGCGACGATGGCGCAACTCGCCGAGGCGGCACG
>CAYSCB010000198.1:0-6074 GCA_964429335.1 uncultured Aquihabitans sp. | reverse complement strand
TGGAACGCCCACCTGAAGGCGGTCGGCGCCAAGGGCGTCAAGGGCTGGTGCTCCGGGGCGAAGTGGCTCCAGCCCCTCGAGCCCGTGGCCGTCTACGCGTATGCGCGGTCGATCGCTCTGACCGCCAGCAGCGCCCGCCTCGCCAGCTACATCCCGAGCGCACACCCGCCGACCGAACAGTCCCAGCCAAGCGCCACCCCCAGCGCAGTGCGTCCCGGTAGCTCAGCGTCGAAGCTCCAGCTGGCATCGACCGACGAGCCGGTCACGCCGGGGGCCGTCCCGGCACAGGAACCTGCGGTCGACGCCGCCTCCATCGCGTCCAACGGCTGGGCCATCGGCGCGGACCGCTCGGCCGAGCACCGCGGCATGCTCGTCGCCAACCCGCACTTCCCGTGGGAGGGCGAGCTGCGCTTCTGGGAGGCGCACCTGACGGTCCCCGGACAGCTCGACGCCTACGGCGCCACCCTGTCGGGCCTGCCTGGACTGGGCATCGGCTTCACCAAGACGTTCGGCTGGACCCACACGGTATCGGCCGGCAACCGGTTCACCGCCTACCGCCTGAGCCTCGTCCCCGGCGAACCCACCAAGTACCGCTACGGCGACGAGGTCCGCGACCTGGTGCCCACCGAACACCCCATCCAGGTGCTCGGTGACGACGGCAAGCTCAGCACCGTCACCCGCACCACGTGGTCCAGCCACTACGGCCCGGTGCTCGACTTCCCCGGCGTCGGCTGGACCGAGCAGTCCACCATCACCTACCGCGACGCCAACATCGACAACACCGCGTTCCCCGAGCAGTACCTGGCGTTCCTGAAGGCGAAGGACCTGGACGAGTTCATCGCTGCGGGCAGGAAGATCAACGGCGTCCCGCTGTTCAACACCATCGCCACCTCCACCGACGGCAAGGCGTACTACGCCGACTGGTCCGCGACGCCGAACCTGTCACCCGCGGCCATCGCCGCGTACGACGCGTCGTTGGAGTCGGACCCGATCGTGAAGATCGCGGCCAGCAGTGGAGCGGTGCTCCTCGACGGCTCCGATCCGCGCTTCGAGTGGGTGGACGCTCCCGGAGCCCGCAGTCCCGGCCTCGTTCCGTCTGACCGCCAGCCGGCGATCGAGCGGCCGGACTACGTGTTCAACGCCAACGACTCCTTCTGGATGCCCAACGCCAAGGTGATGTTGGACGGCGACTACACGCCGCTCTTCGGCCGCCAGAAGACCCCGCGGTCACCGCGCACCCGGGAGAACGCCGTCGTGCTCGACGACACCTCCGACAACGGACCGGCCGGCAAGGGCGGGCTGTTCACCCTCGATTCGCTGGCCGACGCGGCCCTCGCCAACCGTGGGTACACCGCCGGCGAGCTGCGCGACCAGGTGGTGCAGCGCTGCACCGCCACGCCGAGCGTGACCGTGCCGGAGCTCCCCGCCGAACAGCCGAGCCCGACCGCGACACCCAACACCCCGCCTCCAGCTCCGGGGCTGCCGGCCGCCACCGTCGACGTGTCCGAGGCGTGCAGGATCCTCGCCGCCTGGGACGGCGTCTACGACCTGGACCGCAAGGGCCCGATCATCTGGCGCGAGACGATGAGCCGCTACAAGGGCGACGACTTCCTGAACGCCGGAGCGTTGTGGGCCAACCCGTTCGATCCCGCCGACCCGGTCAACACACCCAACGGCCTCGCCGCTGCGAACGGCGGCACCGACCAGGTGCTCGTCAACCTCGCACGGGCGGTGCAGACCCTCGGGGCGGCCGGCATCCCGCTCGACGCCACCCTCGGCGACGCGCAGTTCGCGATGCGCGACGGCAAGCGGATCCCCCTGCACGGTGGAACCAGCGTCGACGGTGTCACCAACATCGTCACGTGGAGCTCGCTCTACTCCATCCTGGACCCGGCGGTGCTGAACCTGAAACGGGAGAAGGTGGCTGCCGGGTCGACCTTGAACCGCCTCGACGGTGAGACGGGCTACCCGGTCAACTACGGCACATCGTTCCTGCTCGCGCTCGCTTACACCGACGACGGTCCGCAGGCAAAGGCGTTCCTCACCTACAGCAACACCGAGAACCGCAAGAACCCGGACTACGTGACCGCGACCGAGCGGTTCTCGGCGAAGAAGTGGCGCGACGTCGCGTTCACCGCCGACCAGATCGAGGCCGCCACGACGAGCACGACCAACGTCCGGGGCTGACCGACAGCACGCGGTGACGACAGACGGGTGCGACACGGTCGGAGATGCCGGCGTTGGCCGGCGCTGGCCGGCGTTCGGACATGCGACCAGACTGTTCGGTCGTGACCTCCGCACCCGTCGACCGTGTCGAACACGAGCACCGGCGTTCCGACCTGCTCACCGTCGTACGCGAACGTGGCCTCGTCCAGTTCGAGGAGCCCCGCGAGCTGTCCTCGGGTGAGCTCAGCCGAGACTTCATCGACGCCAAGCGGGCCCTGGCGGCCGGTCGCGACCTCCGGCTCGCCTGCCGTGTGATCGTGGACTCGATCGATCTGCTCGGCATCACCTACGACGCCGTCGGTGGCCTCACCCTCGGCGCGGACCAGTTCGCGCACGGGATCGTCACCTACCTGGACGACGACCGGGAGTGGTTCGTCGTCCGCAAGCAACCCAAGGGACGTGGGACGAACCAGCTCGTCGAAGGTGCCGTGCTGGGTCCCGGATCGAAGGTGCTCCTCGTCGACGACATCGTGACGACGGGAGGCTCGATCCAACAGGCGTACCACCAGGTCAACGGGACCGGATCGACCGTCGTCGCCGCCTCGACCCTCGTCGACCGCGGCGAGGTGGCGGGGCGGTTCTTCGAGTCGATCGGCGTGCCGTACGTCCCGGTGTTCACCTACCACGATCTCGGCATCGACCCGGTCGGCGTCTGATCGAATCGGCCGAACTTGGGGGATTTCGACTGCTCGCCGGTCACTTTCCCCCAAGTCTTGCGGCCCTACTCGAACTTGGGGGATTTCGACTGCTCATCGGTCGGATTCCCCCAAGTTCGGGACAGTGGCGATGGATCAGGACCCGTCGTCCGGCCCCAGCTTCTCGAGGAGCCGACGGCGCTGCGCCGAGTCGAGCAGCTCGGGATCGAACGAGTGGTCGTCCCTGCCGGCGGAGCGCAGGACCGACCACTGCCGATTCCCCACCGTCCTGACGCCGCACGCCGCAGCGATGTCCTTCTTGAGCAACCGGCCCGGACCCTGACCCAACCGGTCGTTCCGATCGCAGATGACCGCGAGGATCGCGGCTGCCCATCCGGCTGAGGCACCACGACCCCGCAGCGCGTCGGGGTCGTTGTCGACGACTCCCACGAGCACCCGTCGACCGATCGCGAGGATCTCGTCGTCCAACCGCTCGGCACACGCCGAGGTAAGGACAGCATCGATCTCCGCGACCCGTTCGCGCAGGTCCCCGGGCAGCGTCGAGAGGTCGATGTGCTCCAATGGCCAGGGGTCGGCATGGATCTGCGCCGCTGCCTCCTCCCCTCCGAGGGACAGGACGAGCAGGTCACGCTCCGAGGCGTCCGGGCCGAGCGCCACGAAGGCCTCGAGCTGCGCGCGACCCTCCGGGTCGAGCTGGTCACCCACCTCGGCGAGGAGGGCCTTCGCCAGCTCGTAGGTGTTCGACGGTCCGTCGTCATCGCCATCGTCGTCAGCACCACCATCGGCACCGATGAGCTCGAGGTACTCCGGCACCCACCGGTCGATCGCGTCGAGGGCCTCGCTGATCAGCTCATCGGTGAGCTGAGGATCGAGCCCCTCGCGTCCGCCGAGCTCGAGCAGCGCGAAGGGGACGAACGCCTCCAGGACCGCGGGCAGCTTCGCGAGGTAGTCGCTCTGGGCGAGCACCTTCCGCGGGTACCAGTCGGTCAGCAGCATCTCGATGCGCACCGCACTCCAGCGGAGTGGGTTCCGGCTCCCGTAGTCAGCCCCGAACCACACGACCGGATCCAACAGGGAACGGACATCGGGGTCGTCGCCGATCTCGATGCCGGCCGGTGAGGACAGGAAGGCGTCGATCAGCGCGTCCCGGTCGCCCTCGCTGTACTGCTCGGGTTCCGGAAGCGTCGCGTCGTCGGGCAGCTGCCCAACGATCCAGGACAGGAGAGGCCGGGCGAGCGGCCACTCATCGCTGACGATCGGGGGCCAGGTCATCGACCACCGTTCGATCGCCGCCTCGATCCGCGCTCGGGCCTGTGCCGGATCGATCTCGCTCTGGTAGGTGCCGGCGTAGGACTGCTCCTCGAACAGCGCCACGACCTCGTCTGGGAGACCGGGTCCGGTGAAGACGTCCTTCACGACGGTGCCCAGGTTGTGATCGACGTAGACGACGACCGTCAGCTCGGCTCCGGTCCGCCACCGGAGACCGAACACGAGGTTCTCCCCGTCACCGAGCACATGACCCTGCTCCCAGATGCTGACGACCTCGACATCAGCGAGCGACCGGACGAACCGTGGCATCTGGTGGTGCCGTCGACGACGCAGCTCGCCACGGAGGTCCGGTTCCCACTCCGGCGGCGCGAACAGGACGAGGGCGTGCAGCAGCGCGGTCATCTCGGGAGCGTCGACGTCGGAGAACATCTCGATCAACAGATCCCATGTCAGCGGTGGCGCGTCGCCGTCCGGCCGGGCCGCCAGGATCGAGCGCGGTCGTTCCCAGTCAGCGGCGAGCTCGGCGAAGCTGGACGCCATCGTCAGCACACCGAGCGGGTGGTCGATCTCCAGGACCTCCCGGATCTCACCGACGATCGGCGAAACGTCGTCACCGCCACCGTTCCTCGTCCGCTTCGGCGTGACCCGTGGGCCTCGGCCCTTCTTCGGTCGGCTCATGGCCCCGACGCTAGGTGCTCGCCGACGCGACAGGCACCGACGCGGATCCTCATGCACCGTCCGGCGGTTCCGGCATCCCGCCCCGTCGGCTCCGACGTTCCGTGCCGGTGGATTGTCGGGGGCTACCGTCGATCAGGTGTCGAGATCGATGAGCCCCGATCCGCTGGCCGATCCAGCCGCCACGATCACCCGCGACCGGGTGAGGGTCACCGTCCTCACCCCGCGGTTGCTGCGCCTCGAGTACGCACCCGACGCGCGCTTCGACGACCGGGGTTCGATGAGCGTCGTCAACCGACGCTTCACCGTCCCGACCTTCGAGGCGGTCGATCACGACTCGGGCCTGGTGATCGACACCGGCGAGGTGGAGCTCTCCATCTCCGACACCTCGCGTCCGTTCACGGGACGAACGTTGTCGGCCCGCATCGGCCGCGGCCGGAACGCCGTCACCTGGCGACACGGCGACCGTCCGCGGACCAACTTGTCCGGCACCACGCGGACACTCGACAACTGCCGTGGCCGAGAGGTGCGGGAGCTCGTGGACATCGACGCGGACGGCACCCTCGTCTTCAGCGACTGGCACCCCTGGGCACTTGACCCAGGACTCCTGTCGCGAGACGGCTGGGTCGTCGTCGACGACTCAGCCAACCCGGTACTGGACCCGACCAGGGGACGGCGCGGGCGCAGCAGGGGTCGCGGCTGGCCGACGGCCCGACCCAGCGGTCGCCGCCAGGACCTCTACCTGTTCGCCTACGGCACCGACCACCGTGCCGCGCTGGGAGACGCGGCCGGGTTGTTCGGCCCGCAGCCGCTGCCACCCCGGTACGCCTTCGGCTACTGGTACAGCCGCTACTACGCGTACACCGACCGCGAGCTGCTCGACATCGCGCAGCGGTTCGACGAGATGGGTGTCCCGGTCGACGTCATGGTCATCGACATGGACTGGCACCGGCCGGGTTGGACCGGGTACTCGTGGGACCGCGGCTACTTCCCGGATCCGACCGACACCCTCGAGCGCCTGCACCGACGCGGGTTGCGGGTGTCGCTCAACCTGCACCCGGCCGACGGCGTCGGACCCGACGAGGACGCCTATCCGGCGATGTGCGAGTCGCTGGGCGTCGATCCCCACAACCGTGAGCGCATCCCGTTCGACGTCAGCGACCCGGCGTTCGTCGACGCCTACTTCCGTCACCTCCACCATCCCGAGGAGGAGCGGGGCGTCGACGTGTGGTGGATGGACTGGCAGCA
>CAYSCB010000197.1:0-6097 GCA_964429335.1 uncultured Aquihabitans sp. | reverse complement strand
GTTCGGCGAGCAGCGCTGGTGGGCCGTCGAGGATGTGGTCACCCACCAGCCACGGACGATCCCGTACCGGATGGTCGAATTCCTCGAGGACGTCGCCGGGGGCCGGTGGCCGGAGGCACCGGTCGACATCAGCCCCTCGGCCCACCACGTCGACGCCTGGAGATCGCTGGGCTGACTGATCGCTCGGCTGACCCGTGGCGATCCGCTCAGCCGAGCGGCCGGCTCCGACACCACGCCAGGTACGTCACGATGTCCCGACCGATCACGTCCGCCGTGACCGGGCCTGCGGTGCCATCGCCGCCGTAGGCGGTGATCAACCGGAAGCGCAGGTAGGCGGCCGACGGCACGGGCAGGAACGGCGATCTCCGCCACCATCGCGGCGGCGCCATGACCACCGCCTGACGCACGGCGGTCGGCCACAGGTCGGGCCGCCGTGCGAGCGGGGCGAGCGCCCGGAGCGACACCCTCGGCATCACCTCCCGACTCATGCCGGACCGACCTCCGCGCCGAGCCCACGCCACCCCACCGCCGCTGCACCGACGAGCGGACCATCCGCACCGAGGCCGGCCGGGACGATCCTCGCGCCCTCCACGAAGTCGAGCCGGGCGCAACGCCGCAGCTCGACCCCGGCGGCGTCGAAGAACACATCACCGAAGCCGAGCGCCACGGAACCGGCGACGACCGCCAGACGGAGGTCGAGCAGGTTGCACACGGTCGCGACGGCCCGACCGACCAGTCGACCGGCGGCGACTCGCTCGGCGACCGTCGCCTCCGCAGGGCGACGGCCGGTGGCGGCGGTGAAGGCAGCACCGGAGACCTGGGCCTCGAGACAACCCCGGGCACCGCACGAGCAGGACCGACCCAGCGGATCCACGATCACGTGACCGATGTGACCCGCGTTGCCGTCGTCGCCGTCGAGCAACCTGCCGTCGAGCACGATCCCACCGCCGACGCCCGTCGACACCACCATCGCCAGGTAGTCACGCACGCCGGTCGCTGCGCCCACCCAACCCTCGCCGAGCGCCAGGGCCTTGGCGTCGTTGTCCACGAACGTCGGCAGCGACGCCCACTCGGCGAGGCGTGGGCGAAGGGGGAAGCCGCGCCACTGGGGGATGTTCAACGGCGACACCGACGCTCCCCGGTCCGTCATCGGCCCGCCGCAGCCGACACCGATCGCCACCACGTCACCCTCGTCGATGCCCGACGTCCTGGAGGTGCGGAGGACCTCGTTGAGCAGACCCGTGCAGACGGCGAACAGCTCCTCGGCATCCGCTGCCCGCGTCGGGCGTCGCGCCGCGGCCACGATCGAGCCGTCCGCTGAGACGACGGCGGCGTCGAGCTTGGTTCCACCGATGTCGAGCGCCAGCACCACGGACACCGGCCGACGGTACCGCAGCTGCCGCTGCATCCCGTGACCGACGACGGTGGCAGAATGCCCGGACGCCGAAGCGGGAAGGACACCGGCCAGTGACGACCACAGGACCGACCACGACGGAACCCGACACCGCCGAGCGGTCCGCCCCCGGTCCGTCACGTTCGTTCCGCGCCATGTTCGACTCGGTGTGCTCCAACATCGCCCGGGCGGTCCACGGCAAGGACGACGTGATCCGCCTCACCGTGACGTGCCTGATCGCCGGCGGGCACCTGCTGATCGAGGACGTGCCGGGCGTCGGCAAGACGACGATCGCGAAGGCGCTCGCACGTTCCGTCGACGGCATGTTCGGTCGGATCCAGTTCACGCCCGACCTGCTCCCGTCCGACGTGCTCGGCTCCTCGGTGTGGAACCAGCACGCCGGCACGTTCGAGTTCCGCGCCGGTCCGATCTTCCACAACCTCGTCCTCGGTGACGAGATCAACCGTGCCTCGCCGAAGACGCAGTCGGCCCTGCTCGAGGCGATGGCCGAGGAACAGGTGACCGTCGACGGGGTGACCTACTCCCTCCCGCGGCCGTTCATGGTGGTCGCCACCCAGAACCCCCTCGAGCACCACGGCACCTTCCCGCTGCCGGAATCCCAGCTCGACAGGTTCCTGATGCGGATCTCGGTCGGCTACCCGGCCCGGGACGCCGAGCTCGCGCTGCTGGTCGAGGAGGACCACGAACACCGTCTCGACCGCCTCACACCGGTGCTCACAACGGGCGACGTGCTCGCGATGAGCCAGGCCGCAGCGCACGTCCACGTGGCTGACGCTCTCGCCGGCTACGTCGTCGATCTCGCCGACCGCAGCCGTCGCTCATCCGCGTTCACCCTCGGCGTGTCGCCGCGCGCCGCGCTCGGACTGCTCGCCGCGGCACGGGTCCGTGCGGCGGCACACGACCGCGACTTCGTCACCCCCGACGATGTGAAGGATCTCGCGGTTCCCGTGCTCGCTCACCGCGTCGCCCCCTCGCCGGAGACCCGCCTCCAGGGCCTGACCCCGGAGGAGGCCGTCGCCGATCTCCTCCGGACCACCCCGGTCCCGGGCTGAGCGACGATGCGGCCGACCCGGTCGGGCGTCGTCGCCCTCGCGTCGGTTCCGCTCCTGGTCGTCGTCGCCTGGCTGTTCGGCCAGCCCGAGCTCGCCGTCGCCGCGGTCACGCTGATGACCACGATCGCGGGGTGCGCCACGTTCGTCGCTCTCCGGTGGCCCCGCCTCGAGGTCGAGCGGACGGTGCGTCCCTCGCAGGTGAGCGTCGGCGAGGTCTGCCGGATCCAACTCGACGTCACCGACGTCGGATCGTCCCGGTCACCGGTGGTCGGGCTCCGGGACCCGATCGGCACCCGCGGCGAGGTGTCGGTGCTCCTCGCCCCGCTCGACGCCGGTGAGCGTCGCTCGGTCAGCTATCCGATGCCGACCGACCGGCGGGGGCTGCACCCCGTCGGACCGGTCCGCGTCGAGCTCGAGGATCCCTTCGGCCTCGTCCGCCGGCGGCGCCACATCGGCGGCGTCCGCTCCGTCGTCGTCGCTCCGCGCACCTACCCACTCGCGCAGATGCCGGCAGCCCCGGGCGACGAACCCGTCCAGGGGACCCGACCGCTCGCCACCAACGCGACCGTGGAGGAGGAGTTCGCCGCCCTGCGCCCCTACGCCGTCGGCGACGACATCAGGCGGATCCACTGGCGGACCACCGCCCGCGTCGGCGAGCCGGTCGTCCGCCAGTACGAGGACCGATGGCACCGACGGACGACGGTGCTGCTCGACGTGGACGCGACCCGCACCGATCCGGCCGCGTTCGAACGAGCGGTCATCGTGGCTGCGAGCGTCGTGCGGATGGCGGCCGAGGAGGCCGGGATCGTGCGGCTCCTGACCACCGACGGCACCGACAGCGAGCTCGTGAGCGCAGCAGATCACCTGCCGCAGCTGATGGACCGCCTGGCGGTCGTCGAGCCGGTGCGCACCGCATCGTTCGCTGCGGGCCTGCGTGTGCTCGATCGGGGGCCGGCCGCCCGACTCGTCGCCGTGATCGGATCGCTCGACGACGCGACGTGGCGTGGCTGGCAGGACCTGACGCGGGGCGACGGCGTCCGGGTCCTCGTCACCACGACACGACACGACGACCCGGCCGCCGAGCCTCCCACGTCACCCTCGGCGGGTCGCGGCACGCACGTCGTGTGCTGGGACGGATCCACGTCGCTCAGCGACGTGTGGGCGGCAGCGATGGCGACGCCCGCGCGACCGACGCCGCAGCCACGGGTGACGATCGGATGAACGTGACCGCCACGCGTCCCGACAGCCGGGGTCGCCTCGACACGTGGCGCTCGGGACCGGTCGTCACGGCGGTCGCGGCCGAGGTCGGCGTGTGGTGCGTCGGCGTGGGAACCGCGTTCGGATTCACCCGCCTGTTCTCCGGCCGGTCGGCCCTCGTCCCGCTCGTCGGTGCGGTCACCGCGAGCTGGGTGCTCGCTGTCGCCGTGCGGCGCGGGGGCCTCGGGGTGATCCGTGCCGCAGCGCTCTCGGCGGTGAGCGGCGTCCTGCTCCTCACCTGGTGGTTCGCTCCGGACACCACGACGTTCGGGCTTCCGACGCCCGACACGGCACGGTTCGTCCTCGACGAGGTGCGCCGCTCCTTCGCCGACTTCTCGACCCTCGTCGCTCCCGTCCGCGCTGCTGACGGCTTCCTCATCCTGTTGATGGTCGTCCTGTGGTCGTTCACCTTCTTCGCGGACACGGCCGCCTTCCGCTACCGCGGACCGGTCCAGGCGGTGATCCCGTATGCATCGGCGTTCATCGCCGCCGGCGTGCTGTCACGCGACATCGGGCGTCCGGCGGCAGCGATCGTCTTCCTCGCCGGACTCGGCGTCTACGCCGTCACCCAGCGCGCCCTGCGGTCGAGCGAACGCAACTGGGCCACCGGTGACGCCGACGCGGGCACCAGGGCCCTGGTGAGGGTGGCGACCACGACCCTCGCCGTCGCGCTGGCGGTCGGCGCGGTGGCCGGACCCTGGTTGCCCGGCGACACCGATCCCGTCGTCGACCTGCGCGCCCTCGGCCGCGGTCAGGGCGCCCGGACCGTCGTCAGCCCGTTCGTCGGCGTACGGAACCTGCTCGGTCCGCTGACCGACCAGGTCGTGTTCACCGTCACGACCACGACACCCGCGTACTGGCGGCTCACGGCGCTCGACCGCTACGACCCGGAGCGTGACATCTGGGTGTCACGAGGCACCTACGCAGACGTCGACGGCACCGGTCTGGGTCGTCCTCGGACGGCCACACCGTCCAGGATCGCCACCCAGGACGTCGCGATCCAGGCCCTCGGCGGACCATGGCTCCCCGGCGCGTACGTCCCCACGTCGATCCAGATCGACTCACCGGTCGGCTTCGACCAGCGCACCTCGTCGATCATCACACGCCGGCCGAACGTGGTGGCGGGCACCACCTACCGGCTGACCTCGGAGATCGCGACCCTCGACCCCGTCGACCTGAACGGGAGCCACGGACCTGAGCGCCTGGATCCCGGCGACCTCGACGTCACGTCGCTGTCGAGCGTCGTCCGGGAGACTGCCCGACGGGTCGTCTCCGACCAGCCCACCCCGTACCTGCGGATGCTCGCTCTCCAGGACTGGTTCCGCAGCTCCTTCGAGTACTCGACCGACGTCGACTACAGCAACGCCGTCGATCCGATCGCCGAGTTCCTGGATGCGAAGCGTGGGTTCTGTCAGCAGTTCTCCTCGACGTTCGCGCTCATGGCCCGGGTGATCGGGCTGCCCGCCCGCGTCGCGGTCGGCTTCACCCCCGGCGACACCGTCGTCGACCGGACCGGAACGATCCACCAGGTGGTGCGAGGACGTCACGCCCACGCCTGGCCGGAGGTCTACTTCGACGGGGTGGGATGGGTGGCGTTCGAGCCGACACCCGGTCGTGGGAACCCGTGGACGAGCGCCTACACGGGTGTGCCGGCGCAGCAGGCGGAGCCGCCGAACCCGGGACAGGCGTCGACTTCGACATCGACCGCGCCGGCGGCCGCCACGCCGTCGTCGACGCCCACGTCGGCCCCGCCGACCACGACGATCCCCACCGACTCACGGGCGGACCGCCCCCCGGAACCGATCCCGGTCGACGACAGGTCACCCGCTCGGTGGATGTGGGTCGTCGTGCTCGGTGGTGTCGTCGCGGTCGCGGCCGCGGCCACGGTGCTGTGGGGCCGCCGACGCCGGTCCTCGACCCAGCACCGCGACGACACGCGCATCGCGGTCGCGTGGCGCTCCGCGCTGTCGGACCTGGCCGCGGTGGACATCCGACAGGATCGCTCCGAGACGCCGATCGAGCTGGCGCGTCGCGTGGGCAGATCGACTCGTTGGGACGATCCCGACGACGGTCCGTCGGTGGCCGACACCCGGGTGCGGATCGTCACAGCGATGACGCGGCTCGCCGAGGCCGAGACAGCACGGCGCTTCGGACGGTCGGCACCGGACGAGCTCCTGTGCGAGCAGGCGGAGTCAGCAGCCGCGGAGGTCCGTGTGCTCGTCCACTCGACGACGCAGCACCGGACGCGAAGACGGCAACCGGTCGGCTGACGGCGCTCCGGTCGATCGCGTCAGGCGTCGTCGTCGTCGGTGCGCTTGAAGCGCTCCCGCGCACGCCGGCCGGCACCGTTGACGTAGCCCAACAGCCCGGTTCC
>CAYSCB010000196.1:0-6109 GCA_964429335.1 uncultured Aquihabitans sp. | reverse complement strand
CTCCGACCTCGCCCGCCACGTCGAGCGCCGGTTGACCCTCGTCGCCCGACCCCTCGGCCGGGAGGCCTGCGTCGCCGGCGCAGCGGAGGTGCCACCAGTCCGCTGCGTCGTCACACCACCAGAGTCGACCGTCGGGCGACCACGACGGGAGGCATGCGGCGACCGGCCGGTCGAGACCCCGTGCATCGCCACCTTCACGACCCCCGGCGACGCGCCGTGCTTCGACGACCGACGGAACGGTGGCGGTCGGGATCACGAGACGGCCGGCCCACACCTCCGCTGCGTCCCACGGCATGTCCGGGTGATCCCAGCGCAGCCAGGCGATGAGGCTGCCATCGGGTGAGATCGCCGGGTCCGAGACCCAGTCGCCGTCGCGTATCAGGCTCACCGAATGCCCGTCGGCCACCGCGACCACCGCGATCTCGTTGATCGGCTCGCCGATGTCCATCATCGCGTCGGCATCGAGGTCGGCGGCCACGGCCCCCGGATGCAGCTCGCGTTCGCAGATGATCCACCGACCGTCGGGAGTCGGTGCACCCGCCGCGTGACGGACGCGTCTGGGTGCGCCGGACACCTCCGTCACACGACGCGACGCACCGCTCGGCGCGTCGACGGTGACGATGGCGCTCGTCGTGCCGTCCACCCAGAACAACCGCTCGCCGTCGGCCCACCAGGAGCCACCGCCGTACTCGTTGACCCCACTGCGGGCAGCCATGTCCGGCGGACCCTCGACGACGCCCGCGGCGGGCTCCTCGCCGTCGGACAACCGGGTCCGGCACACGACCGTCCGACCGCCGAGGTCGGGACGTTGCTCGGACCAGCGCACGATCGTCGAGCCGTCAGACCCCGTCGCCAACCCCACCGACGAGACACGGACCGCGCCGCCCGCCGCGTCCTCCGGCGAGAGCGTCGACGGCCACGAGCCGTACGGCAGCCTCTCCTTCGCCTCCGACATCACATGTCCGACATGGGCGACGGGTCAACCGGCGACGAGGCGTTGGATTCGGGCGATGCCCTCCTCCAGGTCCTCGTCCCCCAGCGCGAACGAGAAGCGCCCGTAGCCAGGCGCGTCGAACGCCTCGCCGGGGACGAACGCGACGTTGGCCTGTTCGAGCACGAGGTCCGCGAGCTCGAGCGTGCTCGACGCGACGTGGCCACCGAGCTCGCGTCCCAGCAGGCCGGTCAGGTTCGGGAACGCGTAGAAGGCCCCTTCCGGCTCGACGCAGGTGACGCCGTCGATGTCGTTGAGCATCCCGTGGATCACCCGACGTCGGCGGTCGAAGGTCTCGCGCATCATGGAGACCGCTGACAGGTCGCCGCTGACCGCGGCGAGCGCGGCTCGCTGCGCCACGTTCGCGACGTTCGAGCAGAGGTGGCTCTGCAGGTTGGACGCGGCCTTCACGACGTCGGGTGGACCGATCAGCCAACCGACCCGCCAGCCGGTCATCGCGTAGGTCTTGGCGACGCCGTTCAGGATGATCGTCTGGTCCGCCAGATCGGGCACCACGGCCAGGATCGAGTGGTGCTCGTGGCCCGCATAGACGAGGTGCTCGTAGATCTCGTCGGTGATGACGATCACGCCGTGTTCGAGCGCCCAGCGACCGATCGCCTCGATCTCCTCGCGTGGGTACACCGCGCCGGTCGGGTTGGACGGCGAGACGAACACGAGCGCCTTGGTCCGTTCGGTGCGTGCCGCCTCGAGCGCCTCGACGCTCACGCGGAACCCCGTCGCCTCCGTGGTCGGCAGGACGACGGGAACGCCTCCGGCCAGGCGGACCGGCTCCGGATAGGTCGTCCAGTACGGAGCGGGGAGCAGCACCTCGTCGCCGTCGTCGACCACGGCCAGGATCGACTCGTACACCGCCTGCTTGCCACCGTTGGTGACGACGACCTGTGACGCTTCGACGATGACGCCGGAGTCGCGCAGCGTCTTGGTCGCGATCGCTTCGCGGAGCTCGGGCAGCCCCGGTGCCGGGGTGTAGCGGTGGTTGCGTGGGTCGCTGCACGCCTCGATCGCGGCGGCGACGATGGGGTCGGGCGTCGGGAAGTCCGGCTCACCGGCCCCGAAGCCGATCACCGGGGCACCGGCCGCCTTCATCGCCTTCGCCTTGGCATCGACGGCGAGCGTCGCGGAGGGGGCGATGCCGGCGACACGTCGGGAGATCCGACCCGTGGTCGAGGTGGGGCTCATGGGCTGAACGCTACCCGGGGACCCGCCTGCTCCCCGATCCCATTCTGTTGTGCAGAACCAGAAGGATCCTTCTGGTTCTGCACAACAGAACGCAGACGAGGGAGGTCGCTGGCACGGGCGACCGCCTCCGCGTAACTCCGCACGAGCTGGCTCGGGTCATGGAACACGACGTCGTCGGTCACCTCGACGACCACGAAGCCGTCACGGTGGAGCGCCGCGATCCGCTCAGCGTCAGCTTCCCGGTCCACGAGCGCCCCGTGGTAGCGCGCACTCTGGACCTCGAGGATGACGGGCACCTCGACGTCACGAAGGTCGACCCGACCCGTCCAGCTCTCGCCCCCCGAGTCGGCCTGGGCACGAACGTTGAAGCCCGCATCCTGAAGGACCTTCCGGGCGCGCAGCTCCACTCCCGTTGCCGACGGCACGTACGGCAGCGGTCTCGCTTCCAGGTACCGCCGCAGTCCGGCCGTGCCGTTGCGACCCCGCGCTCCCATCATCTTCAGGAACCGCGCAATGGATCGTCCATCGAGCAGGCGCAGGCTCCACATCTGCTCGACCCAGCGCTCGGCTCGTCCGTACGGCTCCGTAGCGAACAGGTGCAGCGCGAGGAGCTCGGGGCGTGCGATCGGTACCCCATCGAGCACCGTCCGGACAGATGGCGGGATCTGGCGGACGACGTGAACCCTCGACAAGGTCGACCGCCGGCGGGAATGCGTCGTCGTGACCACCGCCAGCGGCAACAGCTGCGGGCCCTGCAGCCGGTACCACGATGCACCCGATCGGAACGACAGCAGTGCACCGGGTCCGGCGTCGAGCGTCGCCGCCATGACCGCCTGTCCGCGCCCCGTCGGAGATCCGACGCGAACGATGACCTCGTCGCTCAGCGCGGTCCAAGCCCCGTCGCGGAGGCGCGCCCGAACCGTGTCGTCGGCGTACCCGAGATCGCGGAGCTGCCATCGAGCAACGGCGCCGTACTGCTTCGTCGAGAGCTCGGACATCGGATCGATGGACACCCCACCAACGTGTGCTCCTACGAGGGTCGAACACAACGGGGACCGCGACCCGGTCACGGGCACCCCGTTCTGTTGTGCAGAACCAGAAGGATCCTTCTGGTTCTGCACAACAGAACGGGAGGGGGGAGACTGGTGGGGTGAGCACCCCTGACATCTCCCTCCCCGACAGCCTCCTCCCCCACGACGGCCGGTTCGGCTGCGGTCCCTCCAAGGTCCGCCGCGACGCCATCGACATGCTCATCGGGTCGGCTCCGCACTTCCTCGGGACCAGCCACCGCCAGGCGACGGTCCGGTTCAAGGTCAGCGAGCTGCGCAACGGGCTCGCCGAGCTGTTCTCGCTGCCCGACGGCTACGAGATCCTCCTCGGCAACGGCGGCACCACGGCGTTCTGGGACGCTGCGACGTTCTGCCTGATCGACGAGCGCAGCCAGCACCTCGACTTCGGCGAGTTCAGCTCCAAGTTCGCGAAGGCCGCCGCGGCCGCGCCGCACATCGGCACGCCGGAGGTCATCCGCACCGATCCGGGCCATCACCCGCTGCCGGTCGCGATGGCAGGCATCGACGCGTACTGCCTCACCCACAACGAGACCTCCACCGGGGTCGCGATGCCACTCGTTCGCCCGGAGAGCGCCGATACGGATGCCCTCGTGCTCGTGGATGCGACATCGGCGGCCGGTGGCCTGCGCTTCGATCCGACCCAGGTCGACGTGTACTACTTCGCGCCGCAGAAGTGCCTCGCCGCCGACGGCGGGCTGTGGTTGGCGGCGTGCTCCCCGAAGGCGATCGAGCGCATCGAGCGCATCAGCGCGGGTGACCGCTGGATCCCGTCGTTCCTCGACCTGGGCATCGCCCTCGAGAACTCCCGCAAGGACCAGACCTACAACACCCCCGCGCTCGCGACGCTGTTCCTCGCCACCGAGCAGGTCCAGTGGATCCTCGACAACGGCGGCCTCGAGTTCGCCGCCGGTCGATGCGACCGCTCCGCCGAGACGATCTACACCTGGGCCGACACCCACGAGCACGCGACGCCGTTCGTCAGCGAGGCGTCGATGCGCTCCCACGTCGTGGCCACGATCGACTTCGACGACTCGATCGACGCGGCCGCGGTCGCGGCGGTGCTGCGCGACAACGGCATCCTCGACACCGAGCCGTACCGGAAGCTCGGCCGCAACCAGCTCCGGGTCGCGTTGTTCCCGGCAATCGATCCGGCCGACGTCGAGGCCTTGACGCGCTGCGTCGACTTCGTCGTCGGCCAACTCGGATAGCTCGCGGCGCCCAGAGGATCCCACAGACACCGCTGACGAGATGGACCTGCTGACCCTCGCGATCGTCCTGCTCGCAGCGCTGGTCGCGGGCAGGGTCGCCGAAGCGGTGCGTGTTCCGGCCGTCGTCGGAGAGATCGTCGTCGGCCTCCTGCTCGGACCGACGTTGCTCGACGTGGTCCAGTCGAGTCACACGTTCGCGTTCCTCGCCGAGCTGGGGGTCCTGGTGCTGCTGCTCGAGGTCGGCCTCGACCTCGAGACCACCGAGCTGCGGGCGGTCGGTACCCCGGCGGTGCAGGTCGCGCTCATCGGGGTCATCGCGCCGCTGGTGTCCGGATGGGCGGTTGCCTACGGGCTGGGCGTCGACAACACCATCGCGCTCTTCCTCGGTGCGACCCTCGTCGCGACCTCCGTCGGCGTGACCGCTCGGACCTTCGCGGATCTCGGAGCTCTGGACAGCGCCGAAGCGAGGATCGTGCTGGGCGCAGCGGTGGTCGACGACGTGCTGGGGCTGCTCGTGTTGAGCGTCGTGGTCCGCGTCGCGAGCGGCAGTGGCATCGACGCTCTCGGCACAGCGGCCGCGGTGATCATCGCCGTGGGGTTCCTCGGCCTGTCGGTGGCGATCGGGGTGCGCGTCGTGCCACCGGCGTTCGCGTGGATCGGCCGACGCGCCGGGGACGGACCGGTCCCCCTCCTCGCGGCCCTCGTCCTCATGCTCGGCCTCGCGGAAGGGGCGCAGCGGGCGGGGCTGGCCGGTCTCATCGGCGCGCTCGTCGCGGGGATGCTGATCGCACGCACCAACCAGGCCCAGCAGGTCAGCCGGGGGATCGCGCCCATCGCCGCGCTGCTCGTCCCGGTGTTCTTCGTGTCGGTCGGCGTCGACGTCGAGCTCGGCGCGCTCGGGTCGTGGTCCGCTGTGGCTCTGGCCGGAGCGCTCCTGGCGGTCGGCGTCGCGGGCAAGCTCGTCGCAGGACTCGGTGCTCGACCCGGATCGACATCCAACCACGAGGTGGACCGGCTGCTCGTCGGGGCCGGCATGGTCCCACGCGGAGAGGTCGGCCTCGCGTTCGCCGCGACCGGCCTCGCCGCCGGGGTGCTCGACCGGGAACGGTACGCAGCGGTCGTCGTCGTCGTGCTCGCCACCACGATCGTCGCGCCGCTGCTGCTGCGGCACCGGCTCTCCTCCCGCCACCACCTCTCGTCGCGCCACCACACCGGTCCGGCGCGAGACTGACGCCACAGGCCCCGGCGCATCCGGGACCGCTCACCAGGGGGACACATGCCGACCGCTCAGGAGATCCGCGCGCAGTTGACCGGGCCGGGTGGCCCGTTCGAGATCGTCGACGAGGTGATCGACGGTGTGCCGATGCACGCCTACAAGGAGCGCTTCGACAACCTGCGCGTCGTCGCTGCCTTCGGCCAGGCCCACGGCGACAAGACCTTCATCGTCCACGGCGACGAGCGACTCACCTTCGGCGAGTTCATCCGTCGTGCCAACTCGGTGAGCCGCCGCCTCGCCCGCCTCGGCGTCCGCCACGGCGACCGGGTCGCTGTGCTCAGCGCGAACAACCCCGAGTGGTGTCTGTCGTTCTGGGGCACCGTCGACATCGGGGCGGTCCTCGTGGGGCTCAACGGGTGGTGGA
>CAYSCB010000195.1:0-6114 GCA_964429335.1 uncultured Aquihabitans sp. | reverse complement strand
GGCTCAACGGGTGGTGGATCACCGACGAGATCGTGTACGGCCTCACCGACTCCGGCGCCAGGGTGCTCGTCGTGGACCGTCGCCGGTTCGAACGCATCAGCGACGAGATCGACGACATCGAGAGCCTCGAGCACGTCTTCCTGATCGACGCGGATCCGAGCGAGCTCCCACGTGCCGACGGCACCGTCAGCCCGAAGGTGCACCGCTTCGACGAGCTGCTCACCGAGCCGACCGACGAGCTGCCCGACGACCCGATCGACGAGGGCGACGCGGCAGTCATCTTCTACACGTCGGGAACGACCGGTCGACCGAAGGGGGCGATCTCGACGCACCGGTCGATGATCGCCAACCTGCAGAACACCGTGTACCTCATGACCGAGGGCTCGACGTTGCAGCCGCCCGCCGACTCTGACCGCGAGCCCCCACCCACCGACGGCAGCGGCCAACCCGTCGCGCTGCTCACGTCGCCGCTGTTCCACGTCTCGGGATGCCATTCGGGCCTCGTCGTCGGGATGATGGGTGGACTCCGCCTGGTGATCCTCCCCGGACGGTTCACCCCCGAGGCCGCGTTCGACGCGATCGAGCGGGAACGGGTCATGATCCGGGCGACGGTCCCGACGATGATCTGGCGAGCGTGCGAGCACCCGGATCGCCATGCGTGGGACCTGCGATCGATCATCACGGTGAGCTTCGGTGGATCCCCGTCAGCCGAGGAGCTGCAGCGGCGCGTCCGTGAGACGTTCCCGAACGTCAAGGCGACGACCAACGCCTACGGACTCACCGAGTCGTCGTCGGTCGCGACCGCGCTCGCCGGCGACGACGCGCTCCGCAAGCCGGACTCGGTCGGGCCGCCGATGCCGAACGTCGAGATCGCGATCGCGTCACCCGACGGGACCCACCTGCCCCCCGGCGGGACCGGCGAGGTGCTCATCCGGGGACCGATCGTCATGGCGGGCTACTGGAACAAGCCCGAGGCGACGGCGTCGACGGTGATCGACGGCTGGCTGCACACCGGCGACGTCGGCTACCTCGACGACGACGGCTACCTGTTCATCGCCGACCGGGCGAAGGACATGCTGATCCGAGGCGGCGAGAACGTGTACTGCGTCGAGATCGAGAACCGTCTCGTCGAGCATCCGGCCATCGCGGATGCAGCCGTGGTCGGCGTTCCCCACGCCGAACTCGGTGAGGAGGTGAAGGCGGTGATCGAGGTCACCGACGGCGCCGACATCACCGATGCCGAGGTACGGGAGTGGGTCGCTGCCGGCCTCGCCGCGTTCAAGGTCCCGACCTACGTCGAGCGCTGGGACGGCAAGCTGCCCCGGAACGCCTCGGGGAAGCTGCTCAAGAACGTGATCCGGGGTGAGGGAGCCGTCAGCTTCGCCGAGACCATGTGATCTTCGCCGCTCGCGGATCCGACGTCACGTTCGACAACTCCACGTCAAGGGTGCGCTGGGCCGCGTTCAGATCACGTCAAGGGTGCTGACAACCGGACCACCCAGCGCATACGACGGACATGTGGCCACGACGACGCAACCCCGAGCTGAGCGGGACGGACTGGCAGCCGCCCTCGGATCCATCGTCGTCCTTGCTGTCGCGCTGCTCCTCGCACCGGTCCGCGGCTCGATCGGGTTGACGAACGTCGCGCTCATCCTCACCCTCGTCGTCGTCGGCGCAGCAGCAGCCGGTGGCCGCATCGCCGGGGCCACGACAGCGGTCGTCGGCGCACTGGGCTTCAATGCTCTGCATCTGCGTCCGTACGGGACGCTGCGCATCGACCGACCCCAGGACATGCTGACCTGCGTGCTCATGGTCGTGGTCGGCCTCGCGGTGGGACAGCTGTCGCACATGGCCGCCGACCGAGGGCGACGCGCCGTCAGCAACCGCTCCGGCATCCACCGTGTGAGCATGCTGATCGAGCTCATCGCCGACCACGCAAGTGCCGACGTTGTCCTCGAACGGACCTCCGAGCTCCTGGTCGGCCAGCTCGGGCTGCGTTCGTGTCGCTTCGCTCCGGGCGAGGCCCCGGTGAGCGGCCCGGACGGCGAGCTCGAGGACCTCGGCCCCAACGGCGCGATCCCCGGGCCGCTCCGTCACGGAAACGGCGGCTTCCAGCTCCCCGCCCGGGGCGTGACCTTGCCGGTCCGGAGCGACGTCGGCACCGTGATCGGCCGGTTCGTCCTGGATCCCACCCCCGGCCACGGCGTCGCTCGGAGCGACCGGGAGCTGGCCGTCCTGGTGACCTCGCTCATCGCTCCATCCCTCACCGCACAGCCCACGTCGATCGAGCACCGGACACCAGGATCCGCCGGGAGGACCCCCACGTGAACGACCTGATCGTCCTGGTGTTGACCATCGCGTTCTTCGGCGCGGCGATCGCGTACGTCGGCCTGTGCGACCGCATCATCGGTCCGGACCCCGAGCCGACCGGACCGGACGGCGAACCCGCCGACGACGAAGCCACGCCGGCCACCACGGTGGCGGACACCGGATCGGCCGCGGTCCAATCGTGATCGCTCTTGCCACACCGGTGCTTGCAATGCAGTGGCAGGACGGGGTCGGCCTGTTCCTGGCCATCCTGGCGGTCATCTACCTCGTGGTCGTGCTGATCAACCCCGAGCGGTTCTGATGAGTGCCCAGGGGATCGTGCAGCTCGTCGCGCTGCTGGCAGCGCTGGCGGTTCTCTGCCCACCGCTGGGGCGCTACATGGCGAAGGTCTACGCCCATGATCCACACGGCGGTCCGGCACCTGCCCCGGCTGACCGGGTGTTCGTGCCGATCGAACGGTTCGTGTACCGGCTGCTGCGCGTGAACCCGCAGCGCGAGCAGCGTTGGAACATCTACGCGATGGCCCTCCTCGGCTTCTCGTTCCTGAGCATCGTCGTGTCGTACGCCATCCTGCGCCTCCAGGGGGTGCTGCCGTTCAACCCGACGGGACGTTCCGGCGTGGCCGCGTTCGGCTCGTGGAACGCCGCTGTCAGCTTCACGACCAACACCAACTGGCAGTGGTTCTCCGGCGAGCAGGTGATCAGCCACCTCAGCCAGATCACGGTCTTCACCGTGCAGAACTTCGTCTCGGCCGCAGCCGGCATGGCCGTCGCCGTGGCGATCATCAGGGGCTTCGCCCGCCGGCAGGGCCACTCGCTCGGCAACTTCTGGGTGGACCTCGTCCGGGGCACGCTGCGGATCCTGATCCCGATCAGCTTCGTCGCGGCCGTCGCACTCGTCGGACTCGGCGTCACGCAGAACCTGCGTGGCGACACGACCGCCCACATGCTCGACCGTTCAGCGGGCACCACCCAGGTGATCCCAGGTGGACCCGTCGCCTCCCAGGTGGCGATACGTGACCTGGGGACGAATGGCGGTGGCTTCTACAACGCCAACGGCGCGCACCCGTTCGAGAACCCGAACGGTCGGACGAACCTCGTCGCCGTGTTCCTCATCCTGCTCATCCCGCTCGCCTTCCCCATCACGTTCGGTCGAATCATCGATCAGCCCCGCCAGGGGTGGGTGCTCCTGGCGGTGATGGTCCTGCTGCTCGTCGTGTCGGTGTTCCTGATGGCCTTCATGGAGACCGGCGGCAACCCGCTGTTGACGGCACGGGGCGTCAGCCAGGCGAGCTCGGCCACCACGGTCGGCGGCAACCTCGAGGGCAAGGAGATCCGCTTCGGGCCTGCCTCCTGCGCTCTGTATGGCGCTGCGGCGACCGGAACGTCCACTGGCTCGGTGAACTGCACACACGACTCGTTGACACCCGCCGGCGGTGCGGTGCCCATGATCCTGATGAAGCTCGGCGAGGTCAGCCCCGGTGGTGTCGGGGCCGGGCTCATGGGCATCCTCGTCAACGCCCTGCTGGCCGTGTTCATCGCCGGGCTCATGGTCGGCCGAACACCCGAGTACCTCGGCAAGAAGATCCAGGCCGCGGAGATGAAGCTCGTCGTGCTCTACATCGTGGTGATGCCGTTGACCGTGATGGTCCTCGCCGCGATCAGCGTCGCACTGCCGACGGCCGTCGCCTCGATCGCGAACCCCGGACCACATGGACTGTCAGAGGTGCTCTACAACTACGCGTCGACAGCCAACAACAACGGCTCGGCGTTCGCCGGGTTGAACAGCGGCACCGACTGGTTCACGATCACCCAGGCGTTCGCGATGTTGGCGGGGCGGTTCCTTCTGATCATCCCGGCGCTCGCTGTCGGTGGCTCTCTCGTGCGCAAGAACAGGACACCTGTGACGGCCGGGACGTTCCCGACCGACACGGCCCTGTTCGCAGGGCTCGTGCTCGGGGTGATCCTCATCGTCGCCGGACTCACGTTCTTCCCCGCGCTCGCCCTGGGTCCCATCGTCGAACAGCTGGGGCTGCGGTGAGCACGGCGGATGCGCGGAGGTCGGTGTTCGATCCGGCGATCGTCGTGCCGGCGCTGCGCGACAGCGTGCGCAAGCTGAATCCGGCGACGATGGCGCGCAACCCGGTGATGTTCATCGTCGAGGTCGGTGCGGTCCTGACCACGCTGCTCTTCCTCAGCGACTGGCTCGGCGCCGCGCACACCACCGACAGCACGCAGCAGAACGTGTTCGCGCTGCTCGTCACGGTGTGGCTGTGGGCGACGGTGCTGTTCGCGAACTTCGCCGAAGCGATGGCAGAGGGTCGGGGCAAGGCACAGGCTGCGGCGCTGCGCCAGACCCGGGCCGAGACGAGCGCCCGCGTCCGGTCCTCCGACGGGACGGTCGTCGATCGGCCGTCCACCCAGTTGCAGGTCGGCGACCTCTGCGTCGTCGCCGCGGGCGAGGTGATCCCCGGCGACGGCGACGTGGTCGAAGGCATCGCGACCGTGGACGAATCCGCCATCACCGGTGAGTCGGCACCAGTGATCCGCGAGTCAGGAGGCGACCGCTCCGCGGTCACCGGCGGGACCCGCGTCCTGTCCGACGAGATCGTCGTGCGGATCACCGCCCGACCCGGCGAGACCTTCCTGGACCGCATGATCGCCCTGGTCGAGGGAGCGGACCGCCAGAAGACCCCCAACGAGATCGCGCTGTCGATCCTGCTGTCTGGTCTGACGATCATCTTCCTGCTCGCAGTGGTGACCCTGCAGCCCTTCGCCGTCTACAGCGGCGCCCGCCAGAGCATCGTCGTGCTCACCGCCCTGCTGGTCTGCCTGATCCCCACGACGATCGGCGGGCTGCTGTCAGCCATCGGCATCGCCGGCATGGACCGTCTGGTGCAGCGCAACGTGCTCGCGATGTCGGGTCGGGCGGTCGAGGCGGCCGGCGACGTGAGCACGCTGCTGCTCGACAAGACCGGAACGATCACCTTCGGGTCCCGCCAGGCCGCTGAGTTCATCCCGGTCCACGACGTCACCGCGCGGGAGGTGGCAGAAGCCTCGCTCGCCTCATCGCTGGCCGATGAGACACCGGAAGGCCGATCGATCGTCGAGCTGGCCATCTCGGAGTTCGGCTTCGCTGCACCCGATCGCAGCGGCGCGGTGCTCGTGCCCTTCACCGCCCAGACGCGGATGTCCGGCATGGACTTCCCTCCGACGTCCGGCGGCGGCGACGCCCGCATCATCCGCAAGGGCGCCGGTGACGCCGTCCGCCGCTGGGTCGAGCTCGAAGGGGGAGCGCCGCCCCTGGAGCTCGCTCCCATCGTCGAAGGCGTCTCCTCCCAGGGTGCGACCCCGCTGGTCGTGGCTGATCGGACCGGTGACGAACCACCCCGGATCCTCGGCGTCATCCGCCTCAAGGACACCGTCAAGCCGGGGATGCGCGAACGCTTCGACGAATTTCGCTCCATGGGGATCCGGACCGTGATGATCACCGGCGACAACCCGCTGACCGCCGCTGCGATCGCCGAGGAGGCCGGCGTCGACGGGTTCCTGGCCGAGGCCACCCCCGAGGACAAGATGGCACTCATCCAGACCGAGCAGGCGGGCGGGAACCTGGTCGCGATGACCGGCGACGGCACCAACGACGCTCCCGCACTCGCCCGTGCCGATGTCGGCGTGGCCATGAACACCGGGACGCAGGCCGCCAAGGAGGCCGGCAACATGGTCGACCTGGACTCGGACCCGACGAAGCTGATCGAGATCGTCGGGATCGGCAAGCAGCTGCTCA
>CAYSCB010000194.1:0-6145 GCA_964429335.1 uncultured Aquihabitans sp. | reverse complement strand
CGGGGGTGCCGATGTTGAACCAGACCGGAGAGTTGAACGACACCCGCTGGTGCAGGAGCATCCAGCGGAGCTCCTCGGAGAAGGTCGTCGCCTCGTCCGCGTCCGCGAAGTAGCCGTCGCGCTGGCCCCACTCGGTGATCCGTCCGACGACGCGATCGATCACCTGCCGCAACGAGCGTTCGCTTCGAGCGGTACCGAGCTGGCCCCGGAAGTACTTCTGGGTGACGATGTTCGACGCCGTCAACGACCAGTCCGACGGGAACTCGACACCGGTCTGCTCGAACACCACGTCGCCGGTCCGATGGTCGGTGAGGCGGGCATCCCGGAGGTCCCATTCCACCTGGTCGAACGGCGAGATGCCGGGTGTCGAGAACCGTCGCGCAAGCCGGGTGTCGGTCTCGGGGGGCGTGATGCTCACGTTTGTGTGCTCCTCAGCTCGTTGGACGTGTTGGGATCGTGTCGGTTCCGGGGGCGCGGAACAGAACGCAGGGCGTGCGCGGACGACCGGGCGGAGGCCGCGCAGGACGATCCGGCGACCCGTCGGGTCGCCGGGGTCCAGACCCCCAGGAGCCGCTCTCCCCGACGAATCGGGAGGAGCGCCAGCCACCATTCCGGCCGTCCACGCCACGGCCCGCGCAGGACGACTCTACGAAGGTCAGCCTGTGGGACGGAAGGGGAACAACATGTGGATTTCGCGCCGACTTTCCCACAGGGTGCCGGTCGATGTCGGACACCCCCGCATCGGCGAGCAGTGCGGGTGCCTGCCGCGACGGCGGTCGTTAGGGTGTCGCCATGTTGGAGTTGCACCCGAACCCGCACCGCGTCGACGAGGTGTTCGTCGAGTTGGCGAGCGACGACCGCCCGGTCACCGAGACACGACCGTGGGTCATGGCGAACATGGTGAGCAGCGTCGACGGGGCGTTCGCGGTCGACGGTCGCTCGGGCGGGCTGGGCACACCCGACGACAAGCTGGTGTTCCACGCGCTGCGCGGACTCGCCGACGTCGTCCTCGTGGGGGCGACGACCGCCCGCGCCGAGCGCTACCGCCGACCGTCGCCGGTCGAGGAGGCCTCGTGGATCCGCGAGGGTCGCCATCAGCAGCCGGCACCGCGGCTCGTGCTCGTCAGCCGATCCGGCCACATCCCGGCGGACCAGCCGTTCCTCACCGGTGACGGCCCCACTCCTCTGCTCGTCCACCCCGATGAAGCGTCCCCGCAGCTCCCGGCCGGCATCGAGGCGATGGGCTGCGGTGACGGCGGCGTCGATCTGCACGAGCTCCTGCGTCGGCTCCGCGCTGACGGCCACCGCTGGGTGCTCACCGAAGGAGGTCCGGGGTTCCTCGGCCAGCTGCACCGGGCGGACCTGCTCGACGAGCTGTTCCTCACCACCTCGCCGATGCTCGTCGGCGGCAGCGACGTCGGCATCCTCGGACACGGCGACGCAGCACCCAGCCGACAGCGACTGCACCGGCTCTGGATGGACGATCAGGACGCGCTGTTCGCGACCTACCGACGCGCTCCGGGCTGAGATCTGATCCCGGGTCCTCGGCTCAACCGGCCGACCCGTCCTGCGGGTCGGCGAGCAGCTGGACCTCCCGCTCGAAGTCCTCCGGAGCCTCGAAGCCCTTGTACACGGACGCGAAGCGGACCGCGGCCACGCCGTCGATGCGACGCAGCTCCTCCAACACCGACGCCCCGACCTGAGCGCTCTCGATCTCGCCGCCACGGACGGCGAGGCTGTCCTCGACGGCGACGACCAGCGCGTCGAGCGCAGCAGGATCGATCGAACGGCCCTTGCACGCCGAGTCCAGGCCGGCTCGGACCTTGTCGCGGTCGTAGGGCTCGCGTCGACCGTCCCGCTTGACGACGACCAGCGCAACCTCGCCGATCCGCTCGAAGGTCGTGAAGCGACCGCCGCAGTGCTCGCACCGGCGGCGTCGGCGGATCGTGCTGCCGTCCTCCGCCGTCCGTGAATCCACGACCCGATCCTCGAGCCCACCGCAGGACGGACACCGCACCACGGTGACCCTACCTGGTCGAGCTCGGGTTCAGAACCGGACACCGTGTCCTCCCTCGTCATCGGGTCCTTCGTCCAGACACCGTGCCACCCAGACGCGGCGGGACCGCGTCAATCGACGCACGCCACGCGGTGACATCGGTCTCCTCCAGCGGACCGACGTGCACGGTCGATCGACGGTCAACCGAAGGACGCAGGGATCTGCAGTTCGAGGCCCGGACGCAGCACCCTCGTACCGTTGAGTGCGACGAGATCGTCGACGGCGTCGCGACGGTCCATCCCAGGCGCATACCGACCGGCGATGGACCAGGCGGTGTCACCGGAGCGGACGACGTGGATGCGACCAGAGGGCGTCGGCACGCCGTCGAGAGCACCGAGCACTGCCCGACCGGCGAACGCCAGGGCCTGGACCGCGCACAGCACCACGACCACGGCGACCGTCGCTGCGAGGACACGCCGCACCAGGTAGGTCCGGGCCGTCGCAGATCGCCGCACGCGTCGAGGGTGGAGCCCGGATCGTCCGCCCTCGACGAGGCGGAGCGACGGGCGAGGGTGGGTCGGAAGCCGATCGAGGTGTTCGCCGGTGTGGAGGTCGATGACTGCAGCCATGTGGAGAGTCTCCCGAGGAGGTGTGACAGTCGCCGGCGGAGTCGCCGCCCCGGGCACCGTCGACCGGTGTCGGGAGCGGGTCCGCCGGAACGGAACAACCGTTCGACGACAGGATGCACGAACGCCTGTTCCATGTCAAGGCCCATTCAGAACACTCGTTCCAGGAACAGGCGTTCACCACTCGCGCGACCGAGCGTGCTATGGTGCCAAACACGCGTTCGGGTGACCGGGCGTACCCAGGGCGATCGACAAGTCGGAGCAACGGACAACACGGTGCAACGAACAACACGGGCGATCGCCATCCCCCGACGACAGGAGGAACCGGCCATGTCACCGGACGACACCTCGAACACCCAGCTGACCTCGAACACCCAGCTGACCTCGAACACCCAGCTGACCTCGAACACCCAGCTGACACAGCGTCAGCACGACATCCTGGCCTTCATCGAGAAGACGGTCAGCGAGCGCGGCTACCCACCGTCGGTGCGTGAGATCGGCGAGGGCGTCGGCCTGGCATCCCCGTCGACCGTGCACGGCCATCTCCACACGCTCCAGAGGCTGGGCTATCTCCGTCGTGACGCCACCAAGCCCCGGGCGATCGAGGTCACCGCCGATCCGGCGAGCGGGACCACCGCCGAGCGTCGACCGAGCCGTCACGTCCCGCTGGTGGGTGACGTGGCCGCCGGCACCGGCGTGCTCGCCCAGGAGCAGGTCGAGGAGCTCCTGCCGCTTCCCGCCGACTTCTGCGGTGAGGGTGAGCTCTTCATGCTCCGGGTCCGCGGTGACTCGATGATCGACGCAGGCATCCTCGACGGCGACTACGTGGTCGCCCGGGTGCAGGACCGCGTCAACGACGGCGATGTCGTCGTGGCCGGGATCCCCGGTGAGGAGGCCACGGTGAAGACCTTCACCCGCTCCGGGGCGACCGTGACGCTGATCCCGTCCAATCCGCGCCTCGAGCCGATGGAACTCCCCGCCGCTGACGTCACGGTCTACGGCCGCGTGGTCACGGTGCTGCGCAAGTTGTGACCCCCGGGAGTTGGGGTCCCACACACACCATCCTCACCGTCAATTGGCGTGCAGCGCGTCGTTCAGGCCCTCGTCCCAGGTGCCCGCGCGGGGAACGACCTCGACGGCTCCGCTGATCGAGTTGCGCCGGAACAGCAGGTCGGTCGCTCCGCTGAGCTCGCGGGCCTTGCGACGGGTCCCGTCCGGCAGGGTGACCACGGTTCCTCCGGTCACGTAGAGGCCGGCCTCGACGATGCAGCCGTCGCCGAGCGAGATGCCGATGCCGGCATTCGCTCCGATGAGGCAGCGCTCCCCCACGGTGATCACCTCCGTCCCGCCGCCCGACAGCGTCCCCATGATCGAGCACCCGCCGCCGAGATCCGTGTCGGCGCCGACCACCACGCCCGCCGAGATCCGGCCCTCGACCATGCAGGCGCCGAGGGTCCCGGCGTTGAAGTTCACGAAGCCCTCGTGCATCACGGTGGTCCCCTCGGCGAGGTGGGCCCCCAGCCGGACCCGATCGGCATCCGCGATCCGCACGCCCGACGGCACGACGTAGTCGACCATCCGGGGGAACTTGTCGATGCTCGTGACGCCGACGGGCAGCCCCGAGGTCCGCAACGCCCGTTGCGCAGCTGGGAACGACGCCACGTCGCAGGGACCGAGCGTGCTCCACACGACGTTGGCGAGCAGGCCGAACTGCCCGTCGAGGTTCAACCCGTGCGGTGTGACGAGCC
The DNA here is from genome assembly GCA_964429335.1 of uncultured Aquihabitans sp. GTDB lineage: Bacteria > Actinomycetota > Acidimicrobiia > Acidimicrobiales > Microtrichaceae > Dermatobacter. The sequence goes on along the minus strand of CAYSCB010000194.1, from coordinate 1,775 downwards.
GGGATGACAGCAGGTGCAGCCGCAGGTAGACGTCGTGGGCGTCGACCGGTGCGGCGTCCAACGACGCGATCGACGTCATCACCACGACGCGTCGCACGGGCAGCGGGTTCGGACGCTCGACGAGCCCGTCGAGGAGACCGCACGCGGCGAGGTTCGGGTGCTCCTCGGCGTTTCCCCGGTGCACCGCACCACGGGCGAGGATCTCCTCGAGGTGTACGGAGGACAACGTGACCGTCCCGATGGAGCTCGTCGTGTCGCACACGTCGTGGACCAGGGCGGCGAACCCGACGGACCGGCCGAGGTTCACCGACAGGTAGTGCGTGTCGAGCACGCTCCCGTCAGCGTCAGCGATCGTCGCGACACCGAGGCCGAAGGCGGCCGGTTCGGTGAACTCCGGCCGGCTCCGACACGTCGTCAGGAGCGCCTCGAACTCCTCTGGCGTCGCGGGTCTCGGTTGGTCGGTCACGGTCTGCTCCACTCGAATCTGGGGGTCGGGATCGACAATCCTTGTCGATTGCGACCCCTATGTTCGGATCGGGGTGGGGTCCGGGCCGTTGGTGAGCAGGTCGTCGAGCACCGCGAACACCGCGTCCAGGCTCGCCCGCTCGACCCGTTCCTCGGCGGTGTGGGCGAGCGACGACGCACCGGGACCGAGGTTCACCGCCGGCACACCCCAGGCGCTGAAGCGGGCGACGTCGGTCCATCCGAGCTTCGCCCGCACCTGGAGGCGTCCCCGTCGCACCAGCGTCCGGATGACCGGATGATCCGTCGCCGGCCAGGCAGCGGGGGCCCGGTCGAGCACCTCGATCTCGTCGTCGGCGTCGAGCACCGGAGCGAGCAGGTCCCGGACGTGGGCCTCTGCGGTGTCGAGGTCCCGGTCCGGGGCGAAGCGGTGCACCAGTTCGACGGTGGCCCGGTCCGGCACCACGTTGCCGGCCACACCTCCCTCGACCCTCGTCGCGAGCAGTGCCTCGTGGAACCGGCACCCGAGGATCTCGGGCTCGCGTGCCCGATGGGAGTCCAGGATCTCCAGCAGTCGGCCGAGCCGGTGCACGGCGTTGCGGCCCATCCAGGGGCGAGCGGCGTGGGCGCGGACACCGTGCAGGGTCACCCGCATCCGCAGCACACCCTGGCAGCCCGCCTCGATCGAGCCGTCGGTCGGCTCGCCGAGGATCGCCACGTCACCGGCGAGCAGCTCGGGCCGTGCGGCTTCCAGCTCCAGCAACCCCGACTCCGACGCCGCCACCTCCTCGCGTGCGTAGAACACATAGGTGACGTCGACCGCCGGTGCCACATGACGCCGGGCGAGCTCCGACATCACCGCGAGACCGCCCTTCATGTCGGCAGAACCGAGGCCCCACAGCACATCACCGTCGATGCGGGGCACCTCGTTGCCGTTCGCCGGGACCGTGTCGAGGTGTCCGGCGAGCACGACCCGCAGGGGTCGACCGAGTGTGGTCCGGGCGACGACGTTGTCGCCCACGCGGTCGACGAGCAGGTGGGCGGACGCGCGCAGGTCCGCCTCGATCCGATCCGCGAGCGCGGCCTCGTCGAAGCTCTCCGAGCGAACCCCCACGAGCGCTGCGGTCGCGTCGAGGAGATCGACGGGAGCGGCGGCGTGGTCGGGCTGTCCCATGCGCGGCTCAGCAGGCCTCGAGGCCCCGGACGCGTCGTCGACGCGGCTCACGCACCGGGTGGAGGCGGAGGAGCCTGTCCGCCTTCCGGTGGTTGCGGCGCGGGTGGCCAGGGAGCACTCGACGGCGGACCGGCGGGCG
>CAYSCB010000193.1:0-6184 GCA_964429335.1 uncultured Aquihabitans sp. | reverse complement strand
CTGGTGGCCGACCTGGTGCTCGAACACCTCGCAGCCGACCGACACGCTGCTGACCGACACGCTGCTGATCGATACAGGGGCTGGTCGTGAACGCCGTCACCTTCCTCCGTCACAACCGCATCGATCTGGCGCTGCACCACCTGCGGGACCGGGAGGCTGGCGGGACCGGCCGTCCGCTGCTGCTGTTGCACGGCCTCGGCGAACGCACTCCGGACCGCGTGCCGGGCGTCGTCGAGTGGTCGGGGCCGGTCTACGGACTCGACTTCACCGGACACGGTCGTTCGACGGTTCCGGTCGGCGGCGGCTACTCGGCGGAGATCCTCGTCGGCGATGTCGATGCCGTCCTGGCCGAGATCGGCCAGGTCACGCTCCTCGCGCGTGGCCTGGGCGCGTACATCGCCCTCCTCGCCGCGGCGGCCCGTCCCGATCTGATCCGTGGAGCCGTGCTCACCGACGGACCGGGTCTCGTCGGTGGCGGCGTCCACCCCGGATCGCCGACGATCCCCTATCCGTCGGCAGCACCACCGGGACCGCCGGATCCGTTCGCTCTGGCTGAGCTCTCCCGTGATCCGAGGCCGGCCGACTACACGCAGACGTTCGTGCGGTTCGTCCTCGAGGGGTCGGACCTCGACCCGCCGCTGTGGGTGGCTGCCGTCGTGCGTCCTGAGTGGCTCGCTGCGGTGGCTGACGAACCCGGTATCGGTCAGGGGACGATCGCCGACGGCCTCGCGCTGTACCAGTCGATGACCTGACCCACGTAGGGCCGGATGCGACCGGGCGGGCTGATCGGGTGGCGTGAGGACCGCCGGGCGTGTCAGCTCCGCTCACTCCAGGCGTTCGAGGATCTCCTCGACGCGGAGGCGGGTGCCGTCGATGCGGTCCCGACACCAGCCGACCAGGATCGCTGCACGTTCGACCCGATCCGCGAGGAGGTCCACGTCGAGCGCGTCGGACTCGAGCTCTGCGACGATCTGTTCGAGCTCGGACATCGCGCCCGCGAATCCCAGCTCGGCCAGATCGGCCGGGTCGCCGGCGTCGCTCCGGGGCACGTCATCATCAGCTGTGGCGTCGGACGCGGCGTCATCGGTCACGGTGTGTTCCTCCCTCGTCTCGATCGTCTCGATCGTCTTGATCGTCGATGTCGATCACGCGCGAACGGATCCTGCCGTCCGCGGTGGTCGTGACGAGCTCGTCGCCGACGTCAGCGTCGTGCACCGAGCGCAGCATCCGGCCGTCGGCCGCTCTCGTGATGGTCCACCCTCGTCGCAGGGCAGCGGCCGGGTCGTGGACGGCTGCCCGCGCGTCGAGCAGTGCGACCCGCTCGGATGTGCTGCGCAGCGCCAGGCGGGACAGCGACGTGAGCTGGTGGCCGAGACGGTCCACGGCGTCGCGCCGGCGTTCGAGCTGATGCTTCGCGACGCTGCCGACGCGGTGTCCGACGCGCACGAGTCGGTCGTCGGCCCGGACGAGCCGACCACCGACTCCGGAGCGCACAGCAGCCCAGTCCTCGACGATGCGACGCTCGGCGCGACGTACGGCGTCGACCACCGCTGCGGCAGCAGCAGTGGGCGTCTTGTGCGCGGTGTGGGTGACGATGTCGGCCACGGTCGTGTCGGTCTCATGGCCGATGCCCGTGATCACCGGGACGGGGCAGTGGGCGATCGCTCGGGCGATCGCCTCGTCGTCGAACGCCGCCAGGTCCGTCGTGGCGCCCCCGCCGCGCACCAGGAGGGCGAGGTCGACGTCGAGCGCCGCGGCCGTTCGCAATGCGGCGACGACGGAGTCGGGTGCGTCGACGCCCTGGGTGCGGGCGTCGAGGACGCTCACGTGGAAGCCGATGCCGGACCGCCCGATCTCGTCGAGCACGTCCGCGTGCGCCGCGCTTCCGACGCTGGTGATCACAGCGATGCGCAACGGGACGAGCGGCATGGGGAGCGCCGCGTTGCGCTCGAGGAGTCCTTCCGCCTCGAGCGCGGCCAGCAGTCGTGCCCGCTCCTGGCCGAGCAGGCCGAGCGTGAACGCCGGATCGATCCGGTCCATCACGAGCTGGATCGTGGAACGCGCCGCGTAGGTGGCGAGCCGACCACCGACCCGGATCCGGATGCCGTCGGACATCCGGAGCGGCTCGCCCTGCGAGCTGAGGAACCGGTTCACCTCCCGTCGGCGGGAGTCGAACAGCGTGACCGCCAGTGCCGGACGGTTGTCGGCTCGGTCACCGTCGGCATCGACGAGTCGGAAGTAGACGTGGCCCGCGCGGGAGCGGGTCAGGTCCGAGACCTCGCCCTCGACCCAGACCACCGAGCCGAAGACGTGTTCGATGACGTCGTTGAGCGCCGCGTGCAGCTCGGCGGGACGCCAGGTGCGGATCGGTTCGTCGACGTCCACCACGGATCGAGTCGTGGGCCAGGCGCGAGGATCAGGCGGGATCGCCGTCGACGAGTGCAGTCGGACGGACGATGAGCACCGGGATCTGGCTGTGGTGCAGGACGTATTCGCTGACCGAGCCGAGCACCACCCGCTTGAACCAGCCCTTGCCGTGGGACCCGACGACGATCACGTCGGCGCCGATCTCCTCGGCGACCGACACGATGGTCTGACCGGAGGCGCCCTCGACGAGTAGTCGCTCCACGACGCCGGGATCGACCGCGATCCCGGCGATGGTCGCGGCGAGCTCGTCGTCGCCCTCTTCGAGGATGGCGCCACGTGTCTCCTCGGCCTCCGCCGGTGACAGGAGCGGGCCTTCGAAGCCACCGGCACCGGAGTCGTCCGCGACGCTCGTGTCGGCCACGGTGAGCAGCGTGACCTTCGACGGGCGCAGCAGCGCGACGCCCCGACGCGCCGCTTCGATCGAGATGTCGGATCCGTCGGTGGCGATCAGTGCGTGCACGAGTCCTCCCGGTTCCGGGACGGTTCCCGGGTCCATGTCACCCTAGAACCAGGCCCCGGTCGGGGTCGCCGCCCCCGACGAGCACGCGGTAGAGGTCCGAGTAGAGACCGCCCTGGGCGAGCAGCTCGGTGTGCGTGCCCTGTTGGACGATGCGACCGTGGTCGACCACCACGATCAGATCCGCGTCGACGACCGTCGACAGCCGGTGGGCGATGACGACGGCCGTCCGACCCTCGAGCGCGTCGGCGAGGGCCGCTTGGACCGCTGCCTCGTTCTCGGTGTCGAGCGACGAGGTCGCCTCGTCGAGGATGAGGATCGCCGGGTCCTTCAGCAGCAGCCGGGCGATGGCGAGACGCTGCTTCTCGCCTCCCGAGAGCCGGTAGCCGCGTTCGCCGACCATGGTGTCGAAGCCGTCGGGGAGACCGTCGACGACGTCGAGGACGCGGGCCGCGTCGCACGCGGCCCGCAGCTCGTCGTCGGTGGCATCAGGCCGGGCGTACCGCAGGTTGTCGCCGACGGTGGCGTGGAACAGGTGAGGGTCCTGTGACACCACGCCGATCGCCCGGCGCAGACTCGCCTGGGTCAGGTCCCGGACGTCGTGGCCGTCGATGCGGACCGCTCCACGGGTGACGTCGTACAGCCGTGGGATGAGCGACGCGACGGTCGACTTGCCGGCGCCCGACGGACCGACGAGGGCGACGGTCATCCCGGGGCGCACGTCGAGATCGACGCCGTGGAGCACCATCGGTGGTCCACCTTCGGGTTCGGCCTCGGGGGCTCCGGCTTCGAGGGAGCGGATCGTTCCCTCCGATGCAGCGGGGTAGTGGAACCACACGTCGTCGAACCGCAGTGAGCCGATCGGCTCGACGAGATCGAGGGCATCGGCGGCGTCGGCGACCGGGCTCGGTGAGTCGAGCACCTCGAAGACCCGTTCGAAGGAGACGAACGCGCTCATCACGTCGACACGTGCGTTGGTCAGGCTGGTCAACGGGTCGTAGATGCGGGTGACCAGCGCTGCCAGTGCGACGAGCGTGCCGATCGAGACGTTGCCGTCGATCACCTGCAGACCACCCAGGTAGTAGACGACCGCAGTGCCGATGGCTCCGACCAGCACCAACATCACCATGAACCAACGTTGGTAGACCGCGCTGCGGATGCCGATGTCGCGCACCTCGGCGACCTTGGCGCCGAACTCGTCGGTCTCACGGTCGTGGTCCCCGAACAGCTTGACCAGGAGTGCCCCCGAGACGCCGAAGCGCTCGGTCATCCGTGCGTTCATGTCGGCGTTGAGCTGCATCGAGTCCCGCGTCATCGTCTGGAGCCGGCGGCCGACGCGCTTGGAGGGGATCAGGAACAGGGGCAGGAGGAGGACTGCGACGAGCGTGATCCGCCAGTCGAGCGCCACCATCGCCACGAGCGTGAAGATGAGCGTGATCACGTTCGACACGACCGTGCCGAGCGTGCCGGTGAGGGCGCGCTGCGCGCCGATCACGTCGTTGTTGAGGCGGCTGATGATCGCACCCGTCTGCGAGCGGGTGAAGAACTGCATCGGCATGCGCTGCACGTGATCGAACAACGCCCGGCGCAGGTCGTAGATGAGGCCTTCGCCGATGCGTGAGGACCAGTGCCGTTCGAGCAGGGACGCTCCGGCGGTGAGGAGCGCAGCAGCGATCACCACGGCGACGAGGAAGGTGAGCTGCGCTGTGTCCTTGTTCGGCAGCGCCGAGTCGATGATCGTGCGGAACAGCAGCGGCGGCACCAGGGCGAGACCCGCTCCGGCGGCGATCATCGTGATGAAGCCGACGAGCTGCCAGCGGTAGGGGTGCGCGAATCGGCCGACGCGACGGACGAGTGCGGGGTCGAGCGTCCGGCCCTCCACTGCGGTGGGGTCCTGGTGCATGATCCGCCATGCCGACATCGGCCTCATCCGTCGGAACCTACAGCGGCTGACCCACTGCTGATCAGCGGCGCCCGGCTCGCGCCGCCGGGCACGGGACCCCGCGTTGCCGCGTCGGTCGCTGCTCCGGGCAAGCTGTCACGATGCCGACGCTCATGTCTCCCTCCCGATGGTCTGCTCCGAGGCGTGTGCAGCTCGCCGCGGTCGTCACGCTCGGGGTCGTCGTGACGCTCCTCGCTGTCGTCGTCGACCCGGCGGGAGCAGCGGCCGTCGTCCGTTCCGCCACCGAGTCGGTGGGAGACCTGCTGTCGTGGTGGCAGGCCGTGATCCTCGGCGTGGTCGAGGGCGTCACCGAGTACCTGCCGATCTCATCGACGGGTCATCTGCTCGTGACGGCACGGCTGCTGGGTCTCCCCAGCGAGAAGGGCAGCGCCGGACTGGAGGCGGTGAACACCTACGCCGTGGCCATCCAGTTCGGAGCCATCCTCGCGGTGCTCGGTCTGTTCTGGAAGCGGTTCCGCTCGATGGTCCTCGGTCTGTTCGGTCGCGACGACGGCGGCCGACACCTGCTGATCGTGCTCGTGATCGCGTTCCTGCCGTCGGCGATCCTGGGGGCGCTGTTCGACTCAGCGATCGAGGACACCCTGTTCGGACCGTGGCCGATCGTCATCTCCTGGATCATCGGCGGTGTGGTGATCCTCGTGCTGGAGCGCAGTGGCCGGATCCCCGACCGTGGCGTGGAGGCGGAGCCGGGAACGGATCCGATCCTCGACATCACCTACCGCCAGGCGTTGATCATCGGGATCGTCCAGTGTCTGGCGCTGTGGCCCGGCACGAGCCGCTCGTTGACCACGATCCTCGCCGCGCTGCTCGTCGGCGTCGCTGCGCCGGCGGCGGTCGAGTTCAGCTTCCTGCTCGGCTTCGGCACGCTGACGGCGGCGACCGTCTACAAGCTCGGCAAGGACGGCGGCACGCTCATCGACCAGTTCGGCGTCGTGACCCCGGTGATCGGGGTGTTCTTCGCGTTCATCTCGGCGGTGATCGCCATCAAGTGGTTGGTGAGCTACCTCCAGCACCACGACCTGTCGATCTTCGCCTGGTACCGGTTCGGTGTCGCGGCCGTCACGATCGGCCTGCTGGTCGGCGGAGTGATCTGATCCCACCGAGCGTCGTCAGCTGGTGACTCCGTCGACGTCGACCGCCGCGCCGGCGAACTGGGCGTTGTACAACCGGGCGTACGCTCCATCAGCCGCGAGCAGGCTGTCGTGGTCGCCCTGTTCGACGATCCGGCCGTGCTCCATCACGAGGATGGTGTCCGCGTCGCGGATCGTCGACAGGCGGTGCGCGATCACGAAGCTGGTCCGGTTGCTGCGCAGCGCCGCCATCGCGTGCTGGATGAG
>CAYSCB010000192.1:0-6231 GCA_964429335.1 uncultured Aquihabitans sp. | reverse complement strand
GTGCCGCTGCGTGGTGGTACATCCGCTCGCCGTCGACGAGCGGGCTGGATGCCCTTGGCGAACGGGTCCTCGCGTGCCTGCGTGCGGGCGCCGAAGCGGCGGGCTGCACGATGCAGCACGAGTGGATCGATCCGCCCTACGACGATCTGATCGACGACCCGTGGTTGCTCGAGCGCTGGGTCGAGCACAGCACGGCGCTCGGTCGTCCGCCCCAGGATCCCGGTGTCGTCGGCGCAGTGGTCGGCAGCACCGACATGGGCAACGTCAGCCATCTCGTCCCGTCGATCCACCCGATGATCGCGGTGGCGCCGCCCGGCGTCGCGATCCACACGCCGGAGTTCGCCGTGCATGCACGCGGGCCCGAGGGTGACAGAGCGGTGCTCGACGGGGCGAAGGCGCTCGCCGGCGTCGTGCTGGACCGCTGGGCGAGGGGCTGAGGAGGACCGGTCCCCGGGAGCGGTCGACCACGCCTCTATCCTCGTGGCCCGATGACCGCAGCACCGACCTACGTCGCCGAGCAGTTCACCGAGGACGAGGCGGCCGTCCTGCGGCGGTACTTCACGAGCCTCGACGGGCCGGTCTTCGCCCTCGTCAACCTGCCCGAGGTCGTGAAGGGAGCGCTCTTCGCTCGCTACTCGCGTTCGTCGAAGTCGCTGCGTCGCCTCTTCCTCGACGAGTTCGTCGGCGAGCTCGACACGACCGGCGACGAGAGCGTGGACGCCACCGTCGGCCTCGCCCGGGCCGAGTCCCTCTACGACCGCATCTTCTTCGAGTACGGCGACGACAGCGTCGCCCAGCTCGGTGGGGTCCACCTGGCCTGCGAGCAGGCGTCGAACATCCTCACGAAGATCCTCGAGTGGGGACGGCTGATGTCCTACCTCGAGCAGTCGACGCGCTACATCCCATACGACGAACGCCTCGGCGGTCGGTACCGCTATCACCGCGATCCCGAGATCCTCGCCTCCCAGCTCGGAGCGCGCTACGTCGGCGACATGGACCTGATCTTCGAGACGTACGCGCGTCTCGCGTCGGACATGCAGGAGCACTTCCGGGACCGCCACCCGAAGGGCGAGTCCGACTCCGACTTCGTGTACCGCCAGGCGATCCGGGCGAAGGCGTTCGACTCCGTCCGCGGCATCCTGCCGGCGGCGTCGCTGTCGAACGTGGGCATCTACGCGTCGGGACAGGCGTTCGAGACGCTGTTGGTCCGGATGCGCGCCCATCCGCTCCCCGAGGCCCGCCACTATGCCGATCTGATGCTGACCGAGCTCCGGAAGGTCATTCCGAGCTTCCTCAAGCGGGTCGACCTCCCCGACCGGGGGATCGCCACCTCGGAGTACCTGCGGACCAACCGGAACGCGATGGAAGCCGTCACCTACGAGATGCTCTCCGGCGACGCCGTGGACGGCCCGACCACGCCCGGCGTCGAGCTCGTCGACTTCGATCCCGAGGGTGAGCTCAAGGTCGTCGCAGCGATGCTCTACCCCTACACGGGTCTCGCCGAATCGAGGTTGATCGAGCGCGTCCGGTCGATGTCGGTCGAAGACCGCCTCGCCGTGATGCGCGCCTACGTCGGTGACCGCACGAATCGGCGCCACAAGCCGGGACGGGCACTCGAGCGGACCGACTACCGCTTCGACGTCGTGTCCGACTACGGCGCCTTCCGGGACCTCCAGCGTCACCGCCTGATGACCGTCGAGTGGCAGGAGCTGACGCCTGCGCACGGCTACACCCGCCCCGGCGCCATCGACGACGCCGGCATGACCGCCGGATTCGACGAGGCGATGGATCGGTCCGCGGCCCTGTGGACGGTGTTGTCCGAGCGGTTCCCCGAACGCGCCTCATATGCAGTGGCGCTCGCGTACCGCATCCGCTACGCGATGCAGTTCAACGCACGCGAGGCGATGCACCTCATCGAACTGCGGACCTCGGTGCAGGGACATCCGAGCTACCGTGCGGTCGGCCAGCAGATGCACCACCTCATCGCGGAACGTGCCGGTCACCGTGCGATCGCCGAGATGATGCGGTTCGTCGACCACTCCGGAGAGGCGGAGCTCGAACGCCTGGGAGCGGAGCGACGGGCCGAGTCCCGCCGGATCGACCTCGCTTGATCGCGGCCGGGTGCCGCGCATGTCTATGATGCGCCCCGATCTCGTGGCGAAGATCGCACGCGCAGGTCCCCAGCGATCGCCGAGAGGAACATGGACGACGACGAACTCATGGAAGAGGACCTCGACGTCGAGGAGGATCTCGACGAGGAGGACGAGCTCGACGACGCCGTCGATGCCGACGGGCTCGATGACGACGGGCTCGATGACGACGGGCTCGATGACGACGTCATCGACGCGGAGGATGACGAGGACGACGAGGACGAGGTCCCGGCCGCGCAGGCCAAGCGTCCCTCGGCCGACGACGACGACGATGACGACGACGATCTCGACCCCGACGACGTCGAGGCCGACCTCGACACCATCCTCAAGGACCGCATCGCTGCCGGCGACGACGACGAGGACGACGACGAAGCGGACGAACCCGGGACGGAGTCCGGCGAGCGTGTCGCTGCGAAGTCAGCGGACGAGTTCACCTGCCCGACCTGCTTCCTGATCGTCCATCCGAGGCAGTTCGGCCGTCCGGGTGCCTACACCTGCCCGGAGGGATACGACCCCTGCGGGGGGATCGAGATCATCAGCCGTCTCGGAGGCAAGCCCGGCCGGGCCTCGGTGAAGGCGACCAAGGGCTGATCATGGCTGTCGGCCTGTTCGATCTGGTCGGCGTCGTCATCGAGGAGGTGACGAACGCCGTGCCGCGGGCGGTCGATCGGACCCGGGCACAGGTGGAGCTGCTCCAACGTCTCCTGGGCACGTTCCCGTGCAGCGGAGCCGTCGGGAACGGCGACCTTCCCGCTGACGAGGTCGCGGAGGTCGTCCCGATCCGAGCCGGGTCCGACGACGGACCGACCGTGACGGCGCCCGTCCCGGAGCCGCCGTCGGTCGCACCCGATGTCGCCTCGCTCGCGATCCCCGACTACGACAGCCTCGCGGCGTCCCAGGTCGTCCCGCGACTCGCCTCGCTCGACGCCTCGGAGCTGGCCGACGTCGCCGAGTACGAACGTGCTCATCGAGGACGCCAGACGATCCTCAACCGCGTCCGCCAGCTGCAGGTCAGCAGCGCAGGCTGAGGCGTGGGCGCTCCACCCTACGAGCCACTGGTCCGTCGAGCGACGCCGCAGGACCACGCCGAGCTCGTCCGGCTCGCCACTCGGGCACTCGACCACATCGGATCCCACCGCGGCGGTGCTGCCTTCCTCGACCGCGAGGCGCGGAACCGACCCGTCGATGCGTCGGTGACGGCGGATCTCGACGCAGCGGCCACCGGAGCCACGGTGGTGCTCCTCGGCTGCCTCGGCGATGTCCCGGTCGGGTACGCGGTCGCCCGTTCGGAACCGACCGCCTCGGGCACGCTCACCGTCGTCGACGAGCTCTACGTCGAACCCGAGGCGCGCAGCGTCGGGGTCGGCAGCGCTCTCATGGAGGCCCTGCTCGACGCTGCCCGCCGCCACGGAAGCCGTGGCATCCAGGCCGAAGCGCTGCCGGGGGACCGCGCGACCAAGAACTTCTTCGAGGGCTTCGGGCTCGTCGCCCGCAAGATCACCGTCCACCGGTCGCTGGATGAGGGAACGCCGGCCGGTGCCTGAAGCGATCCGGCCGATCCTGCTCGCCGGTGCGGTGGTGATGCGTCGCAACGACCTGCTGGTCATCCACGTCGGCGAACCTCCGGCCCGACGGCGGTGGTCGGTGCCGACCGCACCCGTGCGGCCGGGTGAGTCACTCGTGGAGTGCGCCGTACGCGCCGTCGAGGGCGCGACCGGGCTCCCCGCCCTCAGCGGGGAGTTCCTCGGGTGGTTCGAGTCGTTCCCCGACGGAACCGCGTCCGACGAGAACCACCACGTCGTCATGTGCTTCGAGGCGGTCGTGCTCGATCCGGTCCACCCGATACCGGGCCCCGGCGTGGCCGAGGCCCGGTGGATGCCGGTCTGGGAGGTGTCGGAGCTCCCGCTCGCCGACGGGCTCGCCGACCTGCTGTCCGAGCACGGGGTGATCGACACGCTCGGGTGAGATCAGCGGCCCTTCCAGTTGGGCTTGCGCTTCTCGGCGAAGGCCGTGAGGCCCTCGGAGAAGTCCTCGGTGCCGAACATCTTGATGATCCCTTCACCCGACAGCCGCCAGCCGACGTCGTCGGGCTGGTCGGTCGCCTCGATCATGATGCGGCGGCTCTCTGCGACTGCGAGCGGGGCGTTCTCGGTGATCTCCGCTGCGAGCTCCAGCGCGGCGTCGAGCGCCCCACCCTCGTCACAGAGCCGGTTCACCATGCCGAAGTCGTAGGCACGCTCGGCCGGGAAGTCGAGGCGGCCGGTCAGAGCGAGCTCCATGGCGATGTTGCGCGGGATCTTGCGGGGGAGTCGGAACAGCCCACCGGCGGCGGCAACGAGGTTCCGCTTCACCTCAGGGATGCCGAACACCGCGGTGCGTGATGCCACGACCATGTCGGCCGCGAGGACGATCTCGGTCCCACCAGCGAGCGCGGGCCCGTCGACGGCCGCGATGATCGGCGTGGAGCGCTCACGGGTGACGAACCCGGCGAAGCCGCCGCGGGCGGTCTGCATGCCGCCGGGATCGACTGCCATCTGCTTCAGGTCGGCGCCGGCGCAGAAGATGTAGCCCTTGTCGGTCCGGGCGCCGGTGAGGATGCCGACCCAGACCTCGTCATCCGCCTCGATCTGGTCGATGGCGTCCTCGATGCCCTGGGCGACGGCGCTGTTGACGGCGTTGCGGGCGTCCGGCCGGTTGATCGTGATGATCCCGACGTTGCCCTGCTTGGTGTACTCGATGGTCATGGCCGGATCGTACTGCCGGACTTGACCGCACGGTCTATTCGCCACGGCGATGGCGGCCGCGATGACAGCACGCGACGGATACGCTGCAGCGCTCGTGGCGACGGTCGAGGCGATCGTGTTCGACTTCGACGGGACGCTCGTCGACTCCGATGACGCGCTCGTCGACGCGTTCGTGCACCTCGGGGTGCCGGTCGGTGAGATCAGCTTCGGTCACGCCGTCGCGGAGGAGTGCGACCGGCTCGGCATCTCCCTCGACGCCTACGTCGGTGCCTACGACGACCGGATCGTGCGCCCGTTCCCCGGGGTCGCGGAGGTGGTGTCGCGTCTCGGACGTTGGGCGCTGTGCTCGAACAAGCACCCTCGTTCGGGGATCGCCGAGCTCACACGCCTCGGCTGGGCCCCCGAGGTCGCCATGTTCGCGGACGCCTTCGGCTGGCGGCACAAGGCGCTCGAGCCGGTGCTCGAGCACCTCGGGCTTCGCAGCGACCAGGTCGTGATGGTCGGCGACAGCGCTGGGGACCTGGAGGTCGCGGCCGATGTCGGGTGTCGGTACGTCTGGGCAGGCTGGAACCCGCGGGTGCGGGCTGCGCGACCGGACGGGATCGTCCTCGCGGAGCCGACCGAGATCCTCGACCTCTACGGCTGATCTGCGGTCGGACTGGATCCCGCCTTCGCCTTCGGCGGACGTCGACGTCGAGCCGCTGCCGCCTCGGAGGGCTCGACGCCGAAGGTCTCGGCGATCTTCGGCAGCCGGTCAGCGACCCTCCGAACCGCCTCGAGCAGGTCGGCGGAGGGGGTCTCGGGCCGGCCGGCGGGCACGACCTGTTGGCGGACAGGCGAGAAGGCGAGCGCATCGAGGGCGGCCGCCCAGAGCTCCTGGTTCGTGGCCGCGTTCAGCCCCTCCGAGACCGACGTCACCAGACGGACCGACAGCTCGGCGGGTACCGGCGTCCCCGCCTTCGGCGGACGCGAGCTCAGGCGCAGCGCACGCACGAACCGACCGGCGTCGAGGTTCGCGGTGATGTCGGCGACCCAGTTGGCGTGCTCCTCCTCGACCCGGCGGGCGAGACCACCGCGCAGCTGCTCGAGCATGTCGCGTGCCTCGTCGTCGTGCACCGCCCCGTCGGCGGCCACCACGACCGACCGCAGGTCCCGGAGGTCGAGCTCGTCGAGATCGCCGATCGCCGCGGCGGCGCGGTCCTTCCACTCGGCGTCGCGGAGCTTCGGCAGCAACGCCTCCGCCATCGCGAGGAGCGACTCGGCAGGGACCTCGGGCTGGTTGTGCGCAGCCGCATCGGCGTTCTGCGTCGCGATCGCCTCGCGCAGTTCGGGAGACA
>CAYSCB010000191.1:0-6233 GCA_964429335.1 uncultured Aquihabitans sp. | reverse complement strand
ATCGACGTCGTGCTGGCGGCACAAGGGCTCCGCAAGCGCTTCGGGACGACCCAGGCGGTCGACGGCGTGAGCATCACGATCCACGCCGGGGAACGGGTCGGAATCGTCGGGCCCAACGGCGCCGGCAAGACCACGACGCTGCTGATGCTCCTCGGCGCCGTCGAACCCGACGACGGCACGATCGAGCTCGTCGGAGCTCAACTCCCCGACGGCCGCAGCGACGCCATGGCCCGCGTCGGCTTCGCAGCCGGTTACCTGCCGCTCCCCAGCGGCTTGACCGTCACCGAGTGCCTCGAGCTGTTCGGCGACCTCTACGGCGTTGCCGACCCGCGCGCCCGGGCGGCTGAGGTCCTCGACGAGCTCCACATCGGCCGGCTCGCCGATCAGAAGGTGGAGTCGCTGTCGTCTGGTCAGGGCACCCTCGTCGGCTTCGCGAAGGCGGTCATCCACCACCCCCGACTGGTCGTGCTCGACGAGCCGACCGCGTCACTCGACCCGGACGTGGCGATGCGGGTGCGCGACCGTCTGGAGCGCATGAACGCCGAACGCAACGCGACCCTGCTCCTCACCAGCCACGACATGCGCGAGGTCGCCGAGCTCACCACCCGTGTGATCTTCCTGCGCCAGGGTCGCATCATCGCCGACGGTCCGCCCACCGACGTGGTCGCCGAACACGGATATGCGGACCTCGAAGCGATGTTCCTGGCCGAGGCCGCCCGACTCCGCGAACAGGAGGTGTGATGCACGCAACCGCCGCAGCAGCCCCGTCGTCGACCCGACGCGTCAGGGCGATGGTGCGCCGCAGCCTCCTGTCCCAGCACCGCAGCCCCGACTTCTGGTTCCTGTTGCTCGTGCTGCCGATGGTCGACGGACTCCTGTTCGGCTCCATCGGTGTGGCCTACGGCGTCGGCGACGGCCCAGTCGTGTTGCTCGTCACCGGGATCCTGCTGTTCCACCTCGTCTGGCAGCTCACCCTGGCCGGCTCGTTCGGGCTCCTCGACGAGGTGTGGAGCCGCAACCTCCTGAACCTGATCGCCACGCCGCTGACCGAGCGCGAGATGCTCGCGAGCTTCGGTGTCGTCGGCCTGTTGCGAACGGCGGTGTCGGTGGTCGTGATCGGCACGGTGGGGGTCGTCTTCTTCGCTGTGTCACCGACGTCGGCCGGCGTGGTCCTCGTGCCGAGCGCCGCGCTGCTGCTGTTGTTCGGGTGGTCGGTCGCGCTGTTCGTGGTCGGGCTCACCCTGCAGTACGGCGACCGGGCCGAGGTGTTCTCCTGGGGGACGCTGGTGCTGCTCATGCCGCTGTCGGGCGTCTTCTACCCCGTCGATTCGTTGCCGACGGCGCTGCAGGCCGTGGCGCGGGCGATCCCGTTGACCCACGTGTTCGACGCGGTGCGCGTCGGCATCGAGCACCACACCGTGGCATGGGCTCAGCTCGCGATCGCCGCAGTGGGCACCGTCGTGATCGCTGTCGCGGCGTCGTGGTTCCTCGGTCGCCAGCTGCGCCGCTTCCGTCGCCACGGCTGGATCACCAAGTTCGTGTGACCCGGACGTGCGCCCGCTCCGTCTCACCCGATCGGGGTGTCCCAAGCGTCGTCCCGCATCCGTAGGATCTTGCCGACCCGCACCGACCACGACCTCATTGGAGGCCCCATGGCCATCGACACCTTCTACGCGTACCTCGGCGTCTACGACGATCCGGCTGACGCGCTCGCCGACTACGAGGCCGTGCACGCGCTGCACACCGAGGCCGGCCTGATCGACGCCTACGACGCGGCGGTCGTCGAGAAGCGCGACGACGGCAAGGTCAAGATCGTCAAGAAGCACGAGACGCCGACGCGGGTCGGCGGCGTGCTCGGCGGTGGCGTCGGTCTCGCGACCGGGCTCGTCATCGCCCTGTTCCCCGCCGCCGCGATCGGCACGGGGCTCCTCGTCGGCACCACCGCGGGCGGCGCCCTGCTCGGCTCGCTCGCCGGTCACGCCGCTGCCGGCATGAGCCGCAAGGACCTGAAGGAGGCCGGCGAGCAGCTCGACGAGGGCACCGCCGGGCTCGTGGTCGTTGCGGTCGCGGACATGCAGTCCAAGGTCGAGCACGCGATGAAGAAGGCCCGCAAGGTCGAGGAGAAGCAGATGAAGGCCGACGCTGCCGCCATCGAGGCCGACGCGAAGGACTGACCGACCGCAGATGGACCGGCCGGTCACCTCGGGGTGGCCGCCCGGTGCGCTGACCGGAACGCCTCGATCACCGCTGCGGCGTTGACGAAGCGCCTCCGTCGCAGCGGAGCGAGCTCTCCAACGGGTTCACCGTTGCTGGTGATCGTGAAGGTGGCTCCGCCCGCAACAGATCGCATGATCCTGCCGCTGTCGTTGCGGAGCTCCCGCTGGCTGATCTCGGTCCCCACGGCAGCCCCCGCAGCACTGCATGCTACGCGTGACCTCGGCACGCCGAGCCGCTGTGCAACCTCCGGGATCCTCAGTTGTCCTACCTCGAGTAGGATGAGCCTGTGGCGGTGTCCAAGGTGTCGCTCAGCATCGAAGAGGGCGTTCTCGCCGAGGCGAGATCACGTGCTGGGCACCGCGAGTTGTCGGCATACGTGAACGATGCGCTGGTCCGGCAACTTCAACATGACCGACTCGGCGAGCTCCTCGACGAGTTGGAGAACGAGTCCGGCCCCATTCCGTCCGAACTGCTCGAGGAGGCACGGGCGCTGTGGCGAGAACCCGGCGAACCCAAGCACCGCCGCTCCGGCTGATTCTCGACAGCGGCGCTGTCATCGCACTTTCTCGGAACGACGCCCGAGCTCGTGCCACCCTGGCGGCTGCCCACGAGGTCGGAGCGAGCGTGTCGATCCCGTCGGTCGTCGTGGCCGAGACGGTTCGCGACACAGCGAGAGACGCGCCGGTCAACCGGGTGATCAACGCAGTCGGCCAAGTGGACCCCGTCGATGAAGGGACCGGTCGAATCGCCGGCGCCCTCCTCGGTGCGACGAGGGCGACCGCCACCATCGATGCGCTTGTCGTCGCGACGGCAGTCGCCGCTGGGGGCGCGGTGATCCTCACCGGTGACCCCGACGACCTCCGCCAGCTCGCTGCGAGGAACGACGATGTGCTGATCCAGCCCCTGTAACGGCGTGCCCCATCCTTCCGGCAACAGCTGCGCCGACGGCGTCGCGGGTGATGGCGGCAACGTCGGCGTTCTGGTCCTGGGCGATCCGGAGCGTTCCGAGGTGTACGACGCAGCGGAGCGCTCCGAGCGAGGACGACGACCCACGCGCTGAGGCCCTATCGGGCTGTCACCGGCGCCTTCTACACTTTGCACCATGACCGTGACGATCGAGCTTCCAGCCGACGCCCAGCACCGCCTCGAGGCTGAAGCGACGCGCCGCGGGATCACCCTCGACCAACTCATCGCCTCCCTCGCCAACCAACTCCCATCCGACGACGACGCGCTCGAGGCGTTCATCGGATGCGGAGCATCTGGGCGGACCGAACCGTTGGACATCGATCGTGAACGGTCCGAGCTGGCAGCCCGGAAGTACGCCGAAGGCATCTGAGTCCGCCGGTGCTGCTCGTCGACACGGGGATCTTCATCGCCGTCGCGGATCGCAACGAACCCCACCACTCCGAATGCGCCGGGCTGTTCCGAGGTCGTCGCGATCTCGCGGTCACAGCATCGGTGATCCCCGAAGCCGCGTGGCTCATCGAAAGCCGTCTCGGCCCTGACGCTGAGGCTCTGTTCCTCACACTCGTGACGAGCAGCCGCTTCAGCATCATCGACCTCACCCCCGCCGACTTCCCGCGAACCATCGACCTCATCACGACTTACGCGGACCTGGGGCTCGGGTTCGTAGACGCCTCCGTGATCGCCGTCTCAGAACGGCTAGGCGTCACCACGATCGCGACGCTCAACCACCGCGACTTCGCCGTCGTGCGCCCCGCCCACTGCGACGGGTTCGAGCTGATCCCCTGAATGCGGGGACCATCCGGGCCGGCTCCGCATCCTCACGCACCGACGGACGTAGTCGGCGAGGTGCTGCCCAGTGAGCGTCGACCGCGCTGCGACCAGCTCGGCGGGAGTGCCCTCGAACGCAATCCGCCCGCCTGTGCCCCCGAGCTCCGAACGGGCGCAGTCGTCGAGCTGCCCGTCGAACGCGAGGTGGTCCGACACCAGCAGGCGGTCGATCCCGGCGAGGTCTGCCGCACGCGCCACCTCGAGGATCCGGTTCCAATCGCAGGGTCCTCGCCCAAGGTCACGACAAGCGCAACCAGTCCCACACGGAGCTCGACGTGGGGCTGTCCAGCTAGAACTCGATCCGTCCGTCCAGACCCGGACACACCATGACCCGGGCGACGGTGACGCCGTTGGGCAGCGTGACGTGCTGCAGCTCGTACCAGGGCGCGTCGTCCATCTGGGACACGTCCAACCTGTGGATGCGAAGTCCGTCGCCGATGTCGACGGCGTGCCTGCGCTCGATCTGTCCGGGCAACCCGTCCCGGAACCACCTCTCGATCTCTCGCGGCGAATCGAGGAACAACAGCATCCAGGCTCCCCTTTCCCGCGTGCAGGTCGGATGCGAGTCCGAGGATGCGATGGCGACGGACGACTCGAACCCGTCGAGTGCGAGGACGCCCACAGATTCCGGCGGCGCACCACCCCTGAGTCGGCCCGTCGGTCCGGTGATGACCGGAGCGCGGGGCTGGCCGACGGCGAGACCCAGCGTCGGAGGCTCCTGGCGGTCCACCGCGTGATCGACGTCGAGCACGAGCCAGGAATCAACGGGCTGATCCGGGTTCCATGCCGCCCAGAACTGCACCCTCCCGTCCTCGGGTGCACCACCGACCGACGTACCGGCGCAGCGAAGCCGACCGTCCTCAACGTTGCAGAACGTCTCCTGCGCTCGCCCGAACTCGCGAGCGATCGGCGCCATGGTGACGCCTCGGCCGCCGAGCTGCTGCAACAGGTGCTCGACCACTGATACAGGATCACGAACGATCCGGAAGTAGGCGGCGATCCCTCCGGAGTCGACGGACTTGGTCAGCCCTGTCACGTTCGAATACACAGTCGTCACGTGACCGGGCACCACCGCGACGAGGGTGGACCCGGCCGGCACTGCGAACCCGGCCGAAGCCAGTTGCGCTGCGTTCCACTCGTCGGCCTCCCTCATCGACCGCGCATTCGTAGGTGGAACTTGGGGGAGATAGACCTCGGAGCCGTCGACAGCCCCCAAGTTCGGGACCTCACGCACCGACGTACGCAGCGAGGTGCTGCCCGGTGAGCGTCGACCGCGCTGCGACCAACTCGGCGGGCATGCCCTCGAACACGACCCGGCCGCCATCGTGTCCGGCTCCTGGGCCGAGGTCGATGATCCAGTCCGCGTGGGCCATCACCGCTTGGTGGTGCTCGATGACGACGACGGACCGCCCCGAGTCGACGAGGCGGTCGAGCAGGCCGAGCATCTGCTCGACGTCCGCGAGGTGCAGTCCGGTGGTCGGCTCGTCGAGCACGTAGACGCCACCGTCGTCGCCCAGGTGTGTGGCGAGCTTGAGTCGTTGACGCTCGCCGCCCGACAGCGTGGTGAGGGGTTGGCCGATCCTCAGGTAGCCGAGACCGACGTCGTGCAGTCGTTCGAGGATCCGGTGCGCAGCCGGGATCCTGGCCTCTCCCACGGAGAAGAACGTCGTCGCGTCGTCGACCGACATCGCGAGCACCTCGGCGATGTTCCGGCCGCCGAGGGTGAACTCGAGGACCGAGGCGTCGAAGCGCCTACCGTCGCAGTCCTCGCAGAGCGTCGCGACCGACGCCATCACCCCGAGGTCGGTGTAGACGACCCCGGCACCGTTGCAGGTCGGACACGCCCCCTCGGAGTTGGCGCTGAACAACGCCGGCTTGACCCCGTTTGCCTTGGCGAACGCCTTGCGGATCGGCTCCAGCAGCCCGGTGTAGGTGGCGGGGTTGCTCCGCCGCGATCCCTTGATCGCGGCGTGGTCGACGGTGACGACGCCGTCGCGACCCGACACCGACCCGTCGATCAGCGAGCTCTTGCCGGAACCGGCGACACCCGTGACGACGACGAGCACGCCGAGAGGGATGTCGACATCGACGTCGACGAGGTTGTTGGTGTCCGCGCCTCGGATCTCGAGCGAGCCGGCCGGGATGCGCACCTCGGACTTGAGCTTGGCGCGGTCGTCGAGATGACGGCCGGTGACGGTGTCGCTCGCACGGAGACCTGCGAC